>DAIMDJ010000297.1:0-2701 GCA_036725905.1 Terriglobales bacterium | reverse complement strand
GATCTTGCGCGCCTGTCCGTCGACTCCCAATATCACCGGCCGGGCGCAGGACATAAATTCCAGCATTTTGGTCGGAATTACAGTCTTGAAAACTTCGCTTTTTTTCAGCGTTACCAGGCAAGCGTCTGAGGCGCAGATGTAGGCAGGAATCTGCTCACGCGGTTGTTGATCGATAAACCGCACATTGTCTAGCTGGCGTTCGCGCGCAACAGACATCATGCGCGATTTTTCTGCGCCTTCGCCAATCAGCAGGAACACGACTTCAGGCGCGGTATGCTGAAGACGGCTCGCGGCTTCCAGCACGGTTTCCAGGCCGTGCGCCATTCCCAGGGTTCCGATGTAGCAGACTACGAATTTATCTGCGATGCCCAATTTGCAGCGCAGCTCCGAGTCTGAGTTCTGCGGACTGAACAGGTTGGCTTCGACTCCGTTCTCCACGATGGAAATCTTATCTGGAGGCACGTTCCAGTGGCTGATGAGATGGTCCTTAAAAGAAGGACTGACCACCACTACGTGCTGAGAATTCCGATAGAGAAATCCCGCAACCCGCGCCAGCGAGCGGTGAAGTAAAGAATTGCCAGTGCCTATTCCGACCGCCGCCAGGGATTCCGGCCACAGATCGCGCACTTCAAAAACCAAAGGCACTCGTTTGCAGCGAGCCAGCCACCAGCCAGAGAGGCCAACCAATAACTGAGGAGAAGTTGCGATGACGACATCGTGACGCGAAAGAAACATTCCCGTGCTTGCGGACGAGGCGCAGAACGAGCTGTAGTTCAGCATGCGCTCATACGCCTTACAGTTGGGAAAAGGGAAGAGCCAGGTCCGAATCACGCTAACGCCATCGATCATTTCCCGGCTCACCAAATGACGAAACTTGGCGCGATATTCCGCTGGAACTATTCCGGTGGGATGATTAGGAAAACCCGTGAGTACCGTGACCTCATGTCCACCTCCTGCCCAATGGCGGGAAAGCTCGGCGGCGCGTGCGGCGGGGGCTCCCATTTCTGGCGGAAAATATTGCGAAATATAGAGGATTTTCACAGATCCCTAGTAGTAGCAGAGCTTAAATGCGCTTTTATAGCAGAGCGCCCGAGTGCGTTTGCCGGGGTCATGCGCATAGCTTTCCCAGCGATCAGCGTAATGTGAAAAAAAATCATCGCCCGTGAGGCGGTGCATCACGCGCAACTGAACGATGTGCAATCGATGGTAAAAAGGGCTGGCCAGCATCGGCAGGCGCGTGCCAGATTGCTCGTAAAGGGACCAGAACCCAAGATCGTAGTGCTGGAGATTGCTACGCAGAGTCTGGACAGTTCTCGAAAACAGATCTTTGGCTGACGGATCCTGCGTTGCTAAGAAGTAATCGTAAACACCCCACGCTGCCCAGATGAAGCCATTCAAGATATGTGTGGGAGGCGAAACGATGTATTCCTCAAACCACACATTTCCATTCTGATCGGTGAAGCTCACGCCGCCTTGCGCTGTGGAATTTTGAAAACTGAAGAAAGCACGAGCTGCAGCCGCAAGATAGCAAGGCTCCTGAAATTCATAATAAGCTCTCACAAGCAGGGAAATGCCTTGGCCCTGCGCGAGCCCCGAGTACCACGGAGCTTTTAGCCGACTGCGGTATTCCCAGTCGAAGTGGTGATTCCAGACTGGGGAGCCAAGCTGATTTTCCCGCAGGTTTGCGCAAAGCCAATCGCAGGCGGCGAGGACCTTCCTTCTATGCTTCTCCTCGGCTCCACGACAGAAAAGGTTGTAATTTCCGAGCCCCCATTGCGCGATAGCAATCGGGTTGTACTGCACGCCGATGCGGCCGCGGTAATCGAGCATCGGAATGCCAGCGGCGTCATGAGGCCCGGCGTAATTGGCCTTCTCGAAAAATGGCATGTAGTATTCGCCGAGTGCGCCAGCGGGGGCGTTCGAATTTACCTGGGGAACATCGTGCCAGAAATTCAGATGACTATTTTCGGGGAGCAGATAGGCAGCGAGTACGCGCCGATAATAGTGCAGCCGGTCCGCAGCGGCCAAGTTCAAAGTGATTGGAATTTTTGCACTATAGCACGGGGGAGGAGAACCTCTGTCGAGGCGGTGTTTACTACTTGGAGAGAAAATAGAAGGTGGCAGCCGGGGTATTCTCTTTGCGAACTCCGCCGATCAGTTCGGCGCTCTCCGCGGTTAACAACTTCGAATAGTAACCGCAGGGCTCTCGTAGGACAGAAGAGTTCACTGCTGTTAGCTATTCTTGAAGAAGGCATGGAACCAGAGTCCGACTGTGCGGTTAAACGCGCCAGAGGGTCGTTTGCAAGTCATCTTTCTTGACAGCAACTGTTGTGATGGCGAGAAGATTTGTAGTATTCCCGCCATCCGGAAGAAACGCGTTCCCGTATTGGAACGATCCCATCGCCCAAATGTCTTTTTTCCATTCCAGGAGGCGGTCCCAACTGGCTTGATCTGCGCTGCCGTAGATCCGGACGTGGCGGTCACGATTAACCGCGCTGGGCTCCACCATGGTAGAAAAGAAGATCGCTTCTCCTACACGGCATCCGTAAATCGAAGAACCGTTGAGTTCGGCAACCTGTGAGAGGATCCCCCGGCGGCTGTAACGATAGATGTGATTTGTTTCGAATGGTGTGTCGGAGGAAAAATATAGCGCCTCCCGTGTGGGAACCAAAGCAACCGCTCTCGCCTGCTGCTTGCCGGA
>DAIMDJ010000296.1:0-4085 GCA_036725905.1 Terriglobales bacterium | reverse complement strand
GCGAACAGGAACACGATCAATTGAAACAGAATGTCAACATGCTGCAAGGTCATGCGGGGATGAGGTCGATACTAACATGCGTGATGCAGATTCAGGCGGACGGTAGGATGGCGACGCGATTCCCTTGCCAACTAGTCGTCTTATGGGTGGCCCAAGCTCACAATCCGGACCTCATTGTTGGATTTGGGATAAGTGATGTAACCGCCTGTTAACAGCAGTATCGCGCAAACCGCCGACCCGCAGTGCGGGCGGCAATGCTCGGGCACACCACACCCCGCGACCAACACGGGGCCGTATCGAGCGGCAATCCCCAGAGTTACTAAGCGGCGGCGGTCTTCACACTCTTGGCGGCCTGTTCGACAAGAGCTGCGACAGCCCTGGGCTGCGACACATAGATGGCGTGGCTACCCTTGACCTCAACGACGGTAGAGCCCGCCCGCTTGGACATGGAACGTTGCGCATCAGGAGGAATCATCTTGTCGTCGGTAGCGATCAGGTACCAGCTCGGCTTGGCCTTCCACGCCGGTTCGCTGATCTTGCCGCCGAGAGCCTCCACGCCCCATGGGACTTGGGAATCGGCCATGAACGCGGCTTTTTCCGCGTCCACGTCGGCCGCGAAGGAGGCGCGGAACTTCACCCTGTCGAGGAACAGATAGCCGTCCTGCGGCGGCAATATCGGCGGTACGGGCGCGCCGGGCGGCGGATCCTTGATAAGCGTGGCCACGGACTCGCCTTTGTCCGGAGCAAAGGCGGTGATATACACGAGCCCCGCAACCTTGGGATCGTTTCCGGCTTCGGTGATCACGGCTCCTCCATAGGAGTGGCCGACGAGAATTGCCGGCCCGTCTTGCGCTGCAAGAATGCGCCTGGTAACCGCCACGTCGTCCTCTAACGATATCGTAGGATTCTGGACGATGCTAACGTTATAGCCGTCCTCCTTGAGGATCTGGTAGACGCTCTCCCAGCCAGAGCCGTCCACAAATCCACCGTGGACTAGAACGATGTTGTTCATTGCTCCCTACCTCCTTCTTGACAGTTCGCCGGGCGCGAAGGCTTTCCCGGCTGGTGGAAAAGTGTAAGAGCCGGCAAATTAGGTGTCAACTTGTCTTGAATTCACCACGCCGGCTGCAATGCTGATTTTCCCTCCACAAGTGGAATTTGCGGCGGTCGGCAAGGCGTACTGGAGCGCTGCAAGAAGAGGAAGCAGGACTAGCCTATAGATAAGGATTACTGTTGAAAAATCGCAATTACACCAGTAACGCTCACTGGCATGTTTGTCAAAGGTCGCAAAGCACAACCAGCGTTCCCGTCACGAGCTCTTTTCCGCGGCCTTCTGTACTTCTTCCGGCGCAATCGACTTCACTTTGATCGTTTTGGCAGGGATACCGGCTACGACGTTGAACGGTGGTACATCTTTTGCCGCGACTCCTAAAGAACCCACCATGCCATGCTCAGCAACTCTCACTCCGCTTAGCACGGTCGCGTGATAGGTAACGCGCGCCTTGGGGCCGATTTCGGTTTTGTGATTGCTGACGATCATGCCATCGTTCAAATCGTGAGCGTGGGAATAGACGTTGGCATAGTCAGAGATTGAAGACCCTTCATGGATGATGATCTCGCCGCGATCGTCGAGGAAAACATATTTATGGATGACGCAGTTGTCTTCAACGGTCAGGTTGTATCCGAAAGAGACTTCCACGCCGTGGAATATCTTTACGTTCATGCCGCAATGTTTGAAGACGTGACGGGCGAGCATGGCGCGCACCCGAAAGCCCAACCAGTGGTTCAATCCCACAGGGGAGCGGTCGTACATCATCCAAAACCAGATGAGCGGCTTGCGCTCGGCGTATTTCACTGCATCGACGTCCCCGTAATATTCCGGCTCGAGCGTGGCGTTGCGCGGATCGAAGGAGTGCACCAGCGCCTGCTCGGCTAGTCCAGCCGAGGGATTCGGGGTTGAATAAGGGCGGCCCAGATAGAGTTCATGGAGAGCATCACGGACGAAATTGCTGCGGTGTTCAGGATCGGGATTCATGAACTCCTGATCGAGACGATCAACCCATGCCAGGAATGCTTTTTCTGCGGAAGGCATCGGGTTCAGAACGCGATATTCGTATCGGGGCATCTTCGCCTCGCTTCGTATGCTGTGAGGAGTAGAACATAGCATATTCGGCAGGCTGAGCCGGGAGCTGGTGAGTGGGAGCCAATCCTGGCGAACAGGGCATGCTCAGCTACTTGCCTCTGCGCAGGCAAGAGTGTCCGCGCCACACACACAATGCTTTATAATTCCGCGCCACTGTATGAAAGCGAAAAAGCGTTCTAAGCCGCATCCCATGCCGGTGGACGCGCTGGTCTATCCGCGATTTTCCGGTGTGCCGACGTTCATGCGCTTGCCGCATATCCCGCATGCAGAAGAATTGGATCTGGCGCTGATCGGCGTTCCCTTTGACGGCGGCACCACCTATCGGCCCGGACCGCGATTCGGTCCCCGCAACATTCGCGTGCAGTCGGCAATGATCCGCCCGTGGAACCCGGTGTTGAAGATCAATCCGTTTGAGAAATGGCGCATCGCCGATTTTGGCGATCTTTCGATTAATCCGCTTTCCATCGAAGACACGTACCGGCGAATTACCGAGCAACTGGGCGAGGTGCTTCGCGCTGGAGCGCGCCCGGTGTGCGTTGGCGGCGATCACTCCATTCTATTGCCCATTTTGCGCGCCATTCACAAACACTTCGGGCCGGTCGGATTTATTCAGCTAGATGCGCATGGCGATACTTGGGGCGGTTACTTCGGCAGTCCCCACTCCCACGGCACACCGGTCAAGTACGCAGTTGAAGAAGGACTGATTGAATCGGGGTTCGCTCTGCAGGTGGGATTGCGCGGGCAGGTCTATTCGGATGGAGATTTCGACTTTGCCCATGAGCACAAGATTCAGATCATCACATCCGAGGAATTTCATTGCGGCGGCGTGGAACTGGTGACACGGCAGTTGAAGAAATTCCGGAATCGCCCCACGTACATCACACTGGACATTGACGTAGTGGACCCTGCTTTTGCGCCGGGTACGGGCACGCCCCAAGTAGGGGGACTTTCAAGCGCGCAGATTCTTGACTTGGTACGCAGCCTGAAAGGATTGAAGCTGGTGGGATGCGATTTGGTGGAGGTTTCGCCGCCGTATGACAACGGTGAGATTACTTCGTTGCTGGCGGCAAATCTGCTCTTTGAGCTGCTGTGCCTGTTTTGAATGGAATGTTGGACTCAGAGATCCACAGATTGCGCACCTCAGAGGCTAAAGCCATCTTAAAGGCACATTCATCGCAGCGCTAAAGTGTGTGCCTGAGAATTCGTCATGGGAAGAGCAAGTGGGACGGAGCTACCAGGAATGAGCTCCGGAGGAGCGGAATATTCTAGCCCCGGACGTGAGTCGGGGGCAAGGTGGACCACGATCACGCGCCCGAAGGGCGCAACGAGGTTCTCACGCACACATTAAAGCGCGGCACCACCCAAACTCGACCTTTCGTCAGAAATTTATAGACCCGAGCCCTCAGACGACTCATGACTGAACTTGCCCGCAAGCTACGCGTTGTTGATTACTTCACCCTCGGTTGGGGCACGATGGTGGG
Source organism: Terriglobales bacterium (assembly GCA_036725905.1). Lineage (GTDB taxonomy): Bacteria > Acidobacteriota > Terriglobia > Terriglobales > Acidobacteriaceae > QIAB01. The sequence goes on along the minus strand of DAIMDJ010000296.1, from coordinate 461 downwards.
CGTTGGGTGGCTGGTCGTGATGGACGACTGGCTGCTGCGCGGCGGAGCTCTCGGTGGCGTTCTGGGATTTGCGATTGGCGGCGCACTGCTACTTCCAATCGGTTACGTCTACGGACAGCTTGTAATGGCCATGCCTGACGCGGCGGGTGAAGTTGCCTACACTGCCAAAGTTTTTCCGCCGGCAATCAGCTTCGCCCCTGGGTGCGCGCGGTGCTCGGCAACCCTGTTTCGTGGAAGGACGAGCATTATCCGCTGGTGGTGAACAACAGCTGGGGCAGCGGCATGGCTATCGACGAGCATCTGGCGCTGCGCATGATCGGCGAGGTCAAGGGCCGCACCTGCGTGATCATGGACGACATGGTCGACACCGCCGGCACGCTGGTGAAGGCGGCGCAGGTGCTGAAGGAAGAGGGCGCGAAGAAGGTGGTCTCGTACTGCACGCACGCCGTGCTCTCGGGTCC
>DAIMDJ010000295.1:0-4096 GCA_036725905.1 Terriglobales bacterium | reverse complement strand
TGACAGGAGTTCCCCCGCGTTTTACAAGTGTGATCCGACGTGCTGCCCTGGGTCTCGGGCTAATCAAGCTGCATGAAAATCGAATCGATCACGTTGCGCGAGATCCGGATGCGCCTGAAGGCGCCGTTTGAGACCAGCTTCGGCGTTACCCAGGATCGCAGAATTGTCCTCGTCGAGGTCATCGCGGACGGAGTCAGCGGTTGGGGCGAAGTCACCACTATAGAAGCTCCTTCCTACAATTCAGAGACTACCGATACGGCCTGGCACATCATTTCAGACTTCATCGCGCCCTTGCTGGTAGGCAAGGACTTGCCCAATGGGACGGATGTGCCCCAACTTCTGGCCGCGATTCGTGGCCATCAGATGGCCAAGGCTGGCATAGAGAACGCGATCTGGGATGCCGAGGCTCAGCAAAAAGGAATCCCCCTTGCCACAATGCTGGGCGGAACCGCCGCGGAGATCGCGTGCGGCGTTTCTCTGGGTATCCGGGAAAGTCCGCTAGCCCTGGTCAAGAAAGTTGAAGAGGAGCTGAGCAGCGGATATCAACGCATCAAGCTGAAAATCAAACCGGGCAAGGACCTGGATTTCGTCGCCGCCGTCCGAAAACAGTTCCCTGCAATTTTGCTTTCGGTGGACGCTAACTCAGCTTACAGCCTCCTCGACACTGATCATCTGCGGCGATTTGACCAGTTCGCACTCCTCATGATCGAGCAACCGCTGGAATGGGACGACATTTACTCGCACGCGCAGCTTCAGGCGCGGATTCGCACCGCTATTTGTCTCGACGAATGCATTCAGAACGCGGGGCACGCAAATGCGGCAATCCAGTTGGGGGCATGCCGGATCATCAACATCAAGCTGGGACGTGTCGGCGGACATAGCGCCGCGCGCAACGTGCATGACGTTTGCCGCAAGCACTCAGTGCCGGTATGGTGCGGAGGTATGCTGGAATCCGGAATCGGACGCGCCCACAACATAGCCATGTCAACCTTGCCCGGCTTTGCTCTGCCCGGCGATGTCTCCGCCAGCCAGCGTTATTGGGACCAGGACATCATTGAACCCGAAGTTGAAGTAACACCGCACGGGACAATTCGGGTGCCAACTGCTCCGGGGCTAGGCTATTCGGTAAACCGTGATTTGATCGACCGCCTTAAAGTCAGAAGCAGGAATTGGAAGGCTGAAATTCAGGTCGGCGCTGAGTGATTCGAGACTTGATGCAACCAGCATGAAAATCGAGGTCATGGGGATGGGCAAACATTTCCGCGCAGTCACAGCACAATCGTTGTTCATGGTGTGCCTGGCAGCGAGTTCACTCTTTTCGCAAACGGCTACCAATTTCGAGCAACGTATCCAAACTATTGTCAGCCGCCCGGAATTCGCCCACTCCACCTTTGGGATTGAGTTCTATTCGCTGGATACGGGCAAACCGATCTATCAACTGAATCCCGACAAACTGCTGGTGCCAGGATCCACCACCAAGCTTCTGACTGAGGGCACTCTGCTCGAACTGCTCGGTGCTGACTACCGTTTTCACACTCGTGTGTACCGGACTGGCTCCGTAAAAAAAGGCACTCTCGACGGCGATCTCGTGCTCGTCGCTAGCGGCGATCCTAACCTTTCCGGCCGCATTCAGCCCGATGGCAGCTTAGGTTATGAAAACATGGACCACTCGTATGGCGGGCCTGATAGCCGAGGTCTGGGCGATCCGCTGCTCGTCATTAAACAACTGGCACAGCAGGTCGCGGATAAGGGAATCAAGCGCGTCAAAGGTCGGGTGATCATAGATGCGCGTCTCTTCCCGTGAGCGGGAGTTGGGCACGAACGTTGTTCTTTCTCCCATCGTCGTGAATGACAACGTGGTCGACGTTATCGTAGGCCCCGGAGCCACGGAGGGCGCTCCAGTCCAATTGCAGATTTCGCCCAAGACTTCGTACGTGCAGGTGGTGAACGAGGCCAAGACCGGAAAAAATGATTCGAAGCCGGATCTTAATTACACAGGAGAAAAGGTTAATCCAGACGGGACGCGGACGGCCACGCTCGGCGGCACCTTGCCGCTTGGTAAGGGATCGGAAATGGTGTCTTACCCAGTGCCCGAGCCAACTCAATTCGCGGCGACGGTTTTCACGGAGGCGCTCAGGGAAAAAGGTGTGGACATCAAACTCCGTGTCGTAGGTGGCGCGCCGGATTTCAAGGCGATTGCCGCCAGCTACAAGCCAGAGAATCTGGTCGGGGAGCACATCTCGCCGCCAATCAAGGAAGAAGTAAAGATCACGCTCAAAGTCAGTCAAAACCTACATGCCAGCCTGGGGCCGTTCCTACTGGGCGCATTGGTCGCGCACAAAGACAAGGAAATCGACCAGGCTGGTTTCGATTTGGAGCACGACTTCCTGAAGAAAGCCGGCCTCGACCTGACGAGTGCGTCGCAAACCGATGGAGCCGGCGGCAACGCGTTCTTCACACCAGATTTCGTGACACGCTACCTGGTCTTCATGTCCGGTGAGAGTAATTTCGCAGATTTCCGTCGTGGTCTGCCGATTATGGGACGCGACGGGACCCTCTCCAAAATTCAGATCAACTCACCAGCTGCTGGCCACGTCTATGCCAAGACCGGAACCTACGACGTCTACGATGCGCTGAATAAAAAGCTGCTGGTCACAGGCAAAGGTCTGGCTGGCTACATGGACACCACCAAAGGAGAGCGGTTGGCGCTGGCGCTGTACGTGAACATGGTCGCTGTGCCCATGGACGATCCTGAAGCAGTCCAGAAGATTGCGGGTGAGGCTTTGGGAAAGATCGCGGCGGCGGCTTATGACGCGCCATCTGCGTCTGAAGCTCCGGTGCAGGCTACTTCTGCTTATGACGTGATAATCAAAAACGGGCGGATCATTGATGGGTCGGGCAATCCGTGGGTCTCGGGCGACATCGCCATTCGCGGTGATCGCATTGCTGCTATCGGCAAGCTGGACGACGCGCAAGCCAAACGCATCATCGACGCTTCCGGCCTCGTGGTCTCGCCCGGCTTCATTGACATGCTGGGGCAGTCTGAACTGGATCTCCTGATCGACAACCGTTCGTTGAGCAAACTTTCACAGGGGATCACGACAGAAATTACAGGCGAGGGAGCTTCCGTAGCTCCGCAAAACGCTCTCACGCTGGCTCAGCTTCAACCCGGGCTTGACCAGTACCACTTGAAAGTCGATTGGAGCACGCTGGACGAGTATTTCAAGCGGCTGGAGAAAACCGGCACGCCTCTGAACATCGGAACCTATGTTGGCGCGGCACAGGTGCGTGAAGCGGTGCTCGGAGATGCCGATCGGGCGCCCACACCTGAAGAACTCGAGAAAATGAAAGCGCTCACCGCACAAGCTATGCGGGATGGCGCGTTCGGGATCTCGACTGCTCTCATCTATCCTCCGGGTCATTACGCAAAAACCGATGAGCTGATCGAACTGGCAAAAGTCGCCGCGCAACACGGTGGAATTTACGGCACTCACATGCGCAGCGAAGGCCAGAGCGAAGTTGCCGCAATTGAGGAAGCCCTCCGCATCGGGCGTGAAGCTCACTTGCCGGTCGAGATTTTTCATCTGAAAGTGAGCGGCAAATCGCGCTGGGGCTCGATGCCCAAAATTGTAGCGATGATTCAGGCTGCACGCGACAAAGGACAAGACGTTTCTGCCAACATGTACCCCTACGTTGCCGGTGGCACGGCGTTAGCCTCCAGCTTGCCACCGTGGGTTGCAGAGGGAGGCACGAACAAGTTGCTCGCTCGCCTTCAGGACCACACGATACGGACAAAGATTAAGCAAGAAATGGCCGGCGATCATCCCAACTGGGAGAACCTCTACTTTGACAGCGGTGGGCCAAGCGGAGTTCTGGTGTCAGGTATCGTGAATCCTGACTTGAAGAAGTTCGACGGTAAGACCATCGCTCAAATCGCAGCTGCGCAGAAGAAGCCTCCACTCGACGCGTTATTTGACATGGTCCTCGCGGATAAGGCGCAGACCGGAGCACTCTACTTTATTGCTGACGAAAATGATCTGCGTTACGGATTGAAACAGCCGTGGACCAGCTTGTGCCTGGATGCGAGCGAACTGTC
>DAIMDJ010000294.1:2599-4097 GCA_036725905.1 Terriglobales bacterium | reverse complement strand
GAAGTCCTTCCACGCCATGTAGGTTCCAAAGGCAATAAGCCCAAGGAACGTTCCTCCCAATTCCGCGATCCCCAATCTTACGTTGGCCAGAAACTTCGTGTTTGATGTACACCTGACTTAGACTCTCAACCGTGGCGGCGAGTGTGGCGGCTACGCAGCTTCCCGAACATGCGCGGATCGTAGTTTAGCGGCTCCAGTTCGAGCACCGCAATTCTCTTGTAGTCAGGATGCGCGGGATTGATTAGGCAATTGTTCTCAGCGGGTGCGAGAACAGAGGGCACGAGCAATAAGCAATGGTCTCCTCGTTGGGCAAATTCATCCCCAAAGTGGGCAAGTTCAGTCGGCGCTGCGGCATCGCGCCAGTTCGAAGGCAGATCTCCGATTGCAACTCGCTGACGGCTCAGGTCGTCAGGGATTCGTGCAATGGCTAATACGAGATCCGTCGGTGCATCGTCTTTATCCAGATGGACGAAATACTCCAGCATCGCTAAGGATTGGTGTTCGGATGCGTAGCTGAGGCGGACGCCGGGGCTGGACCATCGTCCGCCGTATCGGTAGGCTCCTTCGCCGTCAAATGGAGTGTGAGCGTAGGTTCTGCGTAGCACGCGGTAAACGCGACTCAACTGATTCCGCCATACGCGATGCGACCCAAGACGTTTTCCACCTGGCGTGCGCCCAGTTCGGTATCAATGGCGGTCACCGGGGCGATGCCGCCGAGGGCACGATTCGGGTGCTTCAGCCAGCGCAGAGCGCGAACATGGTCTCCGAGGTACTCGTTGGCGAGTGCTACGATGCGGGCCAAGCGATACAGGCGATCAGATTCGTAACGCGCCAGCCTTCCGCTGCGACGGCGGCGCTGAAGGCTGCGCGGAGAGAGGTCCAGCGCAGCAGCCAGTTCTTTGAGCGTCAAACCGGAGGCCCGCATCAGCTCCTCTACAACCGCGGGTGGGAATCCTTCCCGGATCGCGTCACGCAAGTCCCGGTCGCTGGATAGGGACCGTCCCAGCGTCTGTTCTCCACCCAATTCGTGAACCACAGCTCGTAGCTCGTTTACCATTATGTCGCCTATAATAGCGACAATTGGCGCCACGGTCAAGGGGAGGGAGACTCGAAAGGAACAAGCCACGAAAGAGTAGTCTGTTTCGGAATTGTCCGCTTTATAGCCGATGCCAGAACTCCCCGACATCTCCGCTTACATCACCGCGCTGGAGTCACGCATTGTCGGTGAGCCCATCGAACATGTGAGGCTGGCTACTCCTTTTCTGCTGCGCACAGTAGAACCGCCTATCGCAAGTGTTGAAGGACGTAGGGTGTGCGAGTTACGGCGCATCGGCAAGCGCATCGCCATTGGTGTTGAAGACGACCTCTGGCTGGTCCTGCATTTGATGATCGCTGGCCGTCTGCATTGGCGGGCGGCTGGAGCAAAACTGGCAGGCCGAAATCAACTGGCGGCTTTCGATTTTCCGAATGGCTCTCTGGTGCTCACAGAAGCCGGTGC
>DAIMDJ010000294.1:0-2499 GCA_036725905.1 Terriglobales bacterium | reverse complement strand
CGAGTGGGAAAAGCTGTTTGCCGCAACGCGCTCTACGCTTCAACGCTGGATAGACCAGTTACAGACCGAGGCCAGCACAAAATTTCCCGAAAAAGTGACCGCGTTCCGTAAAGACATGGCGGTGCATGGCCGCTATGGCCAGCGGTGTCCTCTATGTGGCGAAGCCATCCAGCGCATTCGTTACGCCGACAACGAAACCAACTACTGCGCCCGCTGCCAGACAGGGGGCAAGGTGCTGGCGGATCGCAGTCTTTCCCGCCTCTTAGGTGCGGACTGGCCCCGCACGCTGGATGAGTTGGAAGCACTCAAGCGGCGCTGAGGGGATGCAAAACGTAATCCTTTGGGACGCAGTTCCCGGTGCCTCCGCTAATCGCCTATTTAAGTTGAACGAGCTGCGCAAAAATTTATGCTGCCTTCTCCAATCCGGCGTTCTGGAAGGAAATGCGGGCGATTGCAGTCCAATCGGCTTCAGTCAGGCCCTGGGCGATCGCGTCCACAAACCGGTCGTGCACCAGACTGGCCATAGGCATAGGCACGGCCGCTTCTTCGGCAGCAGCCAGCACCAGCCGGTTGTCTTTAAATCCGAGCGGTAATTTGAAGCCTACGGGCTCGAATCGGTTGGCAGCGATCATGCCGCCGTAGTTTTTATAGATGGGCGCCGAAAACAACGAACCTGTGAGCACGTCGAGGAATTTGTTCGGATCGACTCCGGATTTCCGCACCAGTGACATGGCTTCAGCCATGCTCTCGATTACAGTGGAAATCAGGAAATTTCCCGTCAGCTTGACCACGTTCGCCGCCGGCGCGTTCTCGTCGAGAACAAACGTCTTCTGTCCCATCGCGTCGAAAAGCACCTGGCAGCGTTGGATTTGTGCCGCGGGGCCAGCGACAACAATGAAGAGCTTCGCGGCCTCAGCCGCCTCGGGACGGCCAAACACCGGAGCAGCGACATAGTGCTGTTGCCTTTCGTGGTGGGCTGCCTGGAGTCGTCGTGACATAGCTACACTGATCGTGCTCATTCCGACGTGTATAGCGCCCGCCGGCAGCGACTGAAGAGCTCGCCCCGGACCAAGAATGGCGTCTTCCAAGGCGTGGTCGTCGGCCAGCATTGTGATTAGAACCTCTGCGCTGCCAGCGGCCTCTCCTGGAGTCGCGGCAACGGTCGCGCCCAACTGGGCGAGTTCCTGGGCACGAGACCGCGTGCGGTTAAAGACGACTAATGCGTGTCCAGCCTTGATCAGGTTGCGCGCCATGCCTGATCCCATCATTCCCAAACCGATGAACCCTACTTTCATTTCAGCCTCCCCGTTTCAAGTCCGAGATCGACATTGAACGGCTCGCACCTAATCTAATCCTTGCTATGGGTCTTGCGCGAGCCGCTCACCGCCTCAATAGATCGATGCTGTGGCGATTAAAACGGTTTAGAGAAATCAATCGGCTGCTTTGGAGTCATGAGCGATTCCGTCGATCATCCGCCTCTACCGAAAAAGCTCAACGTTTGGGTCTTAGGCAAGATTGCAACCCTGAACGACGCCGACCCTCTGCAATATGACCGCAGGCGAGACCGCATTGCCGAGTTGCGGAAGGAGCTGGACAGTATGGCCCCCGCGGCCTGACTCGAGCCTGCCCCGCAATTGGAGGAATGTTCATCTACTCTGGAATTTCCTTGAAGGTAAGTAGATGCCGTCCTAAGCTCTCGTTCCAGACGAAGTGGCGCAACCGAGGGCGGAGGTCTTCAGGCCAGAAGTTCTGCCCTCATTTCAAAGAGTCGGGCCGGACGTAGCGGGTCGGGTCCGCGAGATCGCAACCTCCCCCAAGGGCAAATCTCGGAGACTACGCAAATGTTCTTGCCACGTCCGGCGCGGTGAGAGATAGCAATTGTGAGTAGCCGCAGCCCGAAAATCGGCTGCTGAAAACATGGCACTTAGTTGCGCCAGTGTGGAAACGTTTGTGAACACTGGTAAGGAAACTTCACATGGCTAGGCAAGAATGTTCACATATGGGAAGCTTTTTGCGTGCAGCATGCTAGATCGATGGCCGTGTCGGTGAAATCGAGGTTTTCAGTTTTTTCCAGTTGATGGTTCCCGGCAACTCTATCGCGTGATGTCCGTCGCTACGGTCCAGGGCTTGCCATCCAAATGGACCGGCAGCCTAAGACCGAAAAGCTTTAGCACCGTTGGGGCTACGTCTACTATCGCGGGCTTCTCGTCTGCGATCTTGAAGTTGGAGAAGAGAACACCCGGAACCAGTCGCGGATCGATGCAGTGGTCCCCGCTCCAGGCCTTTAGATTGTCCTCGAAAATTTTGGTCGTGACTTTGCCCATGACTGAATCCCACGAGGCGCGGAACCCATCTCCGTAGCCCACAATCAGATCCGGTGCGTTGTCAACGTAGGGGCCGGCGTAGGTGGCGTCGCAGTCAAAAACACCGGTGATGCCGACGCGGCTCGAGGCAGGGTCTACCAAGCCGTCAAGCTTTTCTCGGAGTTCTTTCTTTAAG
>DAIMDJ010000293.1:1811-4125 GCA_036725905.1 Terriglobales bacterium | reverse complement strand
TTATACCGTGGGCACGGGATGGGGCGCCGCGTCCACGGCCTCATGGACACCGCCACTTTATCCGCGCCTGCATTTATTGCCCAACGGAAAAGTCTTCTACTCGGGCGCTACTACGCAATCGCGCACTTTCGATCCCTCTACGAAGGTCTGGAGCAACGTTGCAACCACCAACTACAGCGGCACACGGACGTACGGCACTTCCGTATTGCTGGCGCTAACACCAACCAACAACTACGATCCTCGCGTGTTCATCATGGGCGGTGGAAGTCCCTCGACGCAGAGCACAGAGGTTATCGATCTTGGCGCGTCGACTCCAGCGTGGAAGTATGGACCCATCATGTCGCAACCGAGGATCGAAATGAATGCCGTCATTCTGCCGAGTGGCCAAGTCCTGGCGCTCGGTGGCTCATATAACGATGAGGACACGACGACTGCAAGCTTGAACGCTGATCTGTTTGATGCGAACGCCGCCAGTGTTGGACCAGCTGGAGCAAACGCCTACGCGCGTCTGTATCACTCGGTGGCGTTGCTGCTGCCCGATGCGACCGTATGGCTGGCTGGAGGGAATCCACAGCGTGGCACGTACGAGCAGAACATGGAGATATATCAACCACCATACCTGTTTACCTCTGGAAATGGCGGCACGGCCCTGGCAACACGGCCCACGATCAGCAGCGCGCCAGCAAATATTTCTTACGGAAATGCGTTTACAGTGCAGACACCGGACGCAGCGAACATTAGTTCCGCCGTGCTGGTGCGCAACGGCGCGGTAACGCACGCGTTCGATATGGATCAGCGCGTAGTAGGCTTGACATTTACCGCTGGCACAGGAACGCTGAGCGTTACCGGCCCGCCGAATGGCAACATTGCGCCTCCGGGATACTACATGCTGTTCCTCCTTAGCAATACAGGTGTGCCTTCGATTGCGCGCTTTGTGCAGGTTGCCCAAGCCCCCGATTTCTCGCTGTCGGCGAGTCCGGCATCGCAGAGCGTAGTGCAAGGTAATGGCACGACCTACACAGTCAATGTGGCCGCTGCTGGCGGGTACAGTGGAACTGTTGGCCTAAGTGTGAGCGGGCTGCCGACGGGCGCCACTGGAATTTTCAATCCAACATCTATTGCCGGTTCGGGCGCTTCGACGCTCACGATCGGCACTGCGAGTTCAACACCGGCAGGCAGCTACAAACTTACAATCACCGGAACGGATGGTGCGAGTCTGACTCACACCACTAGCGTTACTCTGGTTGTAAGTGGTCCATCAGACTTCACAATTTCTGCTACTCCCGCAAGCCAAACCGTCAGGGCGGGATCAAGCACGTCCTACACGGTGAATATCGCTGGGTCAGCCGGCTTCTCTGGCACAGTCGCTCTTAGCGTGTCCGGGCTGCCGAGAAAGATAAACGCCAGCTTTAATCCGTCATCGGTAGTCGGCTCGGGCACATCGACCCTAAAAATTTCACCGAACCCCCAAGCACCACATGGAACGTTCACAGTGACGATCACGGGGTCCAGTGGCGCAACCTCGCATTCCACGACAGTCGGCTTGACCGTGCAGTAAATGAATCTTACTCATCGCTGGCCGGGGCCATTCCAAGTTTGAGAGAATGGCCCCTATCTTTTGTCACGCTCGCAATCGATGTGAGGGGTGGAATCCGATGCAGCTATCGCGCAGAACTTTTCTTCGCTCGGTGGGCCTGGGAACGGTTGCCGCAACTTCAGTGCAATGGCCATTACCGGCGTGGTCACCGGCGGCTGCTTTCGAACCTGCCAGGAACAAGGAACCGGGCGGGCCAGTTCGCCTTGACAATAATGAGAATGTCTATGGTCCATCACGCAAGACTGCGGCGGCCATTCGTGCCGCTTTGGGTTCCGTAAATCGCTATCCATTCAACGAATATGACGGGCTGATCGACAGGATTGCACGAGCCCACAAAGTGAAGACGGAGCAGATACTGCTGGGCTGCGGATCGTCGGAAATTCTGCGCCTAGCTGTGGCTGCATTTCTTGGGCCCGGCAAGCAGCTCATCCAGGCTTCACCGACGTTTGAGTCTATGGACCATTACGCGCGCTCGGCGGGCGCGGAGGTCATATCCGTGCCTCTGACTGCAACTTTCGCGCATGACCTGGACGCCATGTTGGCCCGGACTGGCACATCGAGTACGCTGGTGTACATTTGCAATCCGAATAATCCCACCGCCTCTCTGACTCCGCGCAGCGATATTGAGAGCTTCATCGGCAAATTACCTGGCAACAGCTATGTGCTCATTGATGAGGCTTATCACCACTACGCGGGCCAGTCGGCAATGTATGCATC
>DAIMDJ010000293.1:0-1711 GCA_036725905.1 Terriglobales bacterium | reverse complement strand
TGCTCATTGATGAGGCTTATCACCACTACGCGGGCCAGTCGGCAATGTATGCATCTTTTCTAGACCGGTCGGTCGAAAATGAGCGCGTTATCGTGAGCAGAACTTTCTCCAAAATTTACGGCCTGGCTGGCCTGCGCCTTGGATACGGCATTGCCTCCGCAAGAACAGCGAAGCAGATGAACGCGTATGCCACCATCGATAATGTGAATGGAGTAGTGGTTCGTGCAGGCCTAGCGGCTTTGGACGATGCGCCCAGCGTCGCGGAATTTATCAAACGCAATGAGGACGCTCGCCAGGAATTCTTCAATCAAGCGATGGCGCGAATGCTCAAACCGATCGACTCGCATACGAATTTTGTCATGATGAACACGCATCATCCAGCCGAACAAGTTATTGAGCACTTCCGCAAAAATAATGTGCTGATCGGACGTCGTTTTCCCGCGATGGACAGCTATATTCGCGTTTCCTTCGGCACGCCCGATGAAATGGCAGCCTTCTGGCGCGTTTGGGACATGCTGCCGTTCGCGAAGGCGATGCAGCACTAAACGTCGGAAATCGGTTCTTCGCCCAATCCACCCACAATGCTACCCTTATACTCACTCCATGATCCTCGACGCCCTGCACCGCATCGCCGACTGCCGCGAGTCGCTCTCGCGCGAGGAGGCGCGCGCGGTTACGGCGGAAATTCTGTCCGGCAAATGCACCGATGCGCAGATCGCCGCTCTGCTAGTCGCGCTGCACATGAAGGGCGAGACGGTGGAAGAGATCGTCGGGTTTGCAGAAGCCATCCGCGCCGCGGCTACGCCGTTAAACCTCCACCGCAATTCGACAGTGGACGTCAGCGGCACCGGCCGCGAGGCGCTCGTCGATACCTGTGGTACCGGCGGTTCGGCGAGCGCGACGTTTAACATCTCTACTGCAACAGCGTTCGTAGTCGCGGGCGCCGGCGTGCGCGTGGCGAAGCACGGCAACCGCAGCATCAGCTCGAAAAAAGGTTCGGCGGATGTGATGGAAACTCTTGGCGTAAACATTCAGCTTCCGCCGGAGCGCGTGGCCGCCTGCCTGGAAGAAGTCGGGATCGCGTTTCTCTTTGCTCCGGCGATGCACTCGGCCATGAAATTTGTGCAGCCCGCGCGCCGCGAGCTCAAAATCCGGACGATTTTTAATCTGCTCGGCCCGCTCACCAATCCGGCGCAGGCGTCGGGCCAAGTAGTCGGAGTGTACTCGCTTGATCTGGTCGAGAAAGTTGCCGAAGCTCTTAGCATGTTGGGATTGCACCGAGGCTTCGTCGTGCACGGCCTCGATGGCCTCGATGAAATCACGCTCACTGGTCCTACTCGCGTCGCCGAAATCCGCGACGGGACGGTGCGGAGTTACGAGATCACGCCAGAGGAATTTGGCATTACTCGCGCCACGCTCGATGATATCTCCGGAGGAGATTCCGCCGCCAACGCCATTCTGATTCGCAAAATCCTCGGCGGAGACAAGTCGCCACGACGCAATGTCGTATTGCTGAATGCGGCCGCCGCCCTGGTTGCTGCTGGCCGGGCTGAGCACATTATCGGTGCCCTGCCGCTAGCTGCTCAATCACTCGACTCGGGCGCAGCCGAGCACAAGCTCGAAGCACTCGTTCGGTTCACAGCTGAAGGCTAAGAGCTAGCAGCTCAAATGCTAGAATCCCCGCAATGTCCAAACTCCGCGCCAAGAAAAT
>DAIMDJ010000292.1:0-4189 GCA_036725905.1 Terriglobales bacterium | reverse complement strand
GCGGAGGTGAACGGGATCACGATCATTGACGATTTCGCGCACCATCCAACGGCAATCGCAGGTACTCTGATGGCTCTGCGCTCGCGTTATCCCGGGTCTCGCATCTGGGCGATTCTTGAGCCACGATCGAACACGCTGCGCCGCAATGTTCTGCAGAACGATTTGGCGAAGAGCCTTGCGATGGCTGATGAAGTGGTAGTCGCCAATGTGTTCAAGTCTGATGCCATACCCGAAGCCGAGCGGCTGGATTTAGGTTCGCTCGCAGCTCAGATACAAGGCCACGGCCGCCGCGCGCGCATCGTGCCGGAGGTCGATGGCATCGTGCAGCTGATTGCCCCTGAGATGCGGCGCGGAGACGTAGTGGCGATTCTTTCCAATGGCGGCTTTGGAGGGATCTATGAGAAGCTGCCACAATGTTTGCGAATGCTCGCCGGATCTGCAACCAATCCGGCCGGAGCCATAGCGAAAGTCTAACCGGACTAATGTCCCATTCCTGCAACACTAGTACTCACGAGTCCGCTTTCTCCGCCTACTCAGCGAATTCTCTGGGCGCTCCGTGGTTAAAAGCTTTTGACCGCAAAGGTCGCAAAGAAAGCGCGCGATGTTCGCAAAGAAGAGCCTATAGACCTCGCCGTTCCCCACTTGCAAGCTTCGTTCTTCTCGCGATCTGCATTGCTCGTCTCCCACAGCTTGTTTTCGGACAGATTGCCACCCCGCCCGCAGCGCCCATTCAATATACGATTGCGCTTGCTGATCTTCTCGCCCACAAAGTTCATGTCACGATCAACCTCGCTCCCGGTGCGGCTGAGCGTGACCTGCAACTGCCCGTGTGGAACGCGCTCTATCAAGTGCGCGACTTTTCGCAGTATGTGAATTGGGTTCATGCGAGGAACAGTGCGGGCACGCCACTCCCGGTTCGTCTGCTGGATAAAAGCCGATGGCGGGTGGGCGATGCGGCAAACGGGGCGGAGGTGGAATACGAAATTCTCGCAATGCTGCCGGGCCCCTACGGCGCGGACTTGACCTCCAGACACGCATTTTTCAATCTGGCTGAAATTCTCGTGTACCCGGTTGACGAGCGTTCCGGTTCGGTCCTTATCGGCTTTCGCGATATTCCCACGAATTGGAAAATTGCCACCACTCTCGACCAATCTCCAGCCGGAGACTTTACCGCCCAAAATTACGACCGCCTCGTCGACTCACCTGTCGAAATTAGCGCATTTGAAGAAGTACATTTCGACGAGGGCGGCGTGTACTACCGTGTCGTCGTGGACGCGGATCGCGGCGACTATGATCTGGGGAAGCTGGTCCCGGTGACTAAAAAAATCGTGGCTGCCGAAACCGCATGGATGAATGACCGGCCCTTCCGGACTTATCTGTTCCTGTGCCATTTCCCCCGCGCTTCCGGCGGAGGCGGCATGGAGCATGCCTACTCAACTGCGATTGAGGTCAACGCGCAGGTGCTGACCGACAATCCCCTGGCGTTTGCTGACGTGACGGCGCACGAGTTTTTTCACCTCTGGAATGTGAAGCGCATCCGGCCGCAGTCGCTCGAGCCGGTGGACTATACGAAAGAGAACTACACCAGCGCCCTGTGGTTCAGCGAAGGCGTAACCAACACGGTTGAGGATTACATCCTGTTGCGCGCCGGACTGCTCGATGAGAATCAGTTTCTGCACCGCCTGGCCGGGCAGATTGAGGAGCTTGAAGATCGTCCGGCGCACCTGACCCAATCCGCAGAAGAGTCGAGCCTGGATGCCTGGCTGGAAAAATATCAGCAGTATTGGGCTCCACAGCGCAGTATTTCGTATTACAACAAAGGCGATCTCCTCGGCGTGATGCTTGATCTCGCGGTGCGCGATGCCAGCGACGACAAAGCCTCACTGCGCGAGATCTTTCAGTGGATGAACCGCAACTATGCGCAGATGGGAAAGTTCTTTCCGGATTCGGACGGAGTGCGCCAGGCGGCGGAAGCAGTCAGCCATACCGATCTCGAATCCTTTTTCACGAAGTATGTTGCCGGAACGGAGCAGATTGTCTGGAATGATATTTTCAAGAGTGTGGGACTACATTTGATACGCCAACCGGAAACGGTAGCCGACCTTGGCTTCTCCGCGACCAGAACGTTTGGTTCGCAACCGGTCGTGATGGATGTGAGAGCCGGCAGCGATGCAGAACGTGGGGGACTGGTTGAGGGCGACGTAATTCTGGAGATCAACAATCGGGTGGCCAGCTCAGATTTTCAAGAAAAGCTGGGGCAACTCCATCCAGGGGACACAATTCAATTGAAAATTCAGAGTTCCGGACGCCAGCGTACCTTGCAATGGAAGCTCGGCAGCCGCGAAGAAATTGAGTTTGAACTGAAGGATGTAGACAATATCACGCCACGGCAGAAGGCGCGCCGCGCCGCGTGGTTGAAAGGCGAATCCCTGGGGGGGACGAGCCCATGATCCGCACTGTCATCATGCTCAGCTTCTGGGGTGTGTTACTTCCGCTGGCAGCACTCATCTGCTTTCCATGGACCTTTCTTACCGGCGACATAAGTTTTCTCTACCGCGTCGGAATGTGGGGCGCCTTTACTGGGGTCCGCCTGGCCGGAGTGCGGGTGCAGACGGTCGGATTGGATAAGCTCGATCCCACGCGGACATATATTTTCATGTCCAATCACGTTTCCAATATCGACCCACCGTTATTGTTGCCGCTCATTCCCCGGCGGACATCGGTGATGGCGAAGAAAGAATTGTTCAGCTATCCGTTGCTGGGAAAAACCATGCGTTTAGGATCGCTGGTTCCGGTAGACCGGGGTAATCGAGAAGCAGGAATTGCCGCCGTCCGCGCCGCCGCCGAGGTGATTCGCCAGGGCATCAACATGACGATCTTTATTGAAGGGCATCGCTCTTTTGACGGCAAACTGCTGCCCTTCAAGAAAGGCCCGTTTTATTTGGCCGAGGAGTGCGGCGTGGCGGTTGTGCCGGTCACGATCGCAGGAACGCATTACGTCATGCCGAAGCGAAGGTTCGCCATCAAGCGGGGCACGGTAACCGTCATCTTCCACAAGCCCATCGAGCCTGCCGAATTCGGCCGCCGCGAATGTCTGATGGAGCAAGTGCGAGCTGTGATCAACTCCGGCTTGGCGGTTGAATACCGAAGCTGAGTTCTTTTCGCCAGATTTGCATGGAGCATGCACAGGCCACGTAGGGGCGGGTGCCCTCACCCGCCCCACCACGGACGAGGGCGTCCGTGGCTACGCGAGCATGGATAAAAAAATTACCTTCCGCCGCGCTTCAGTGCTTTGGCAATTTCCGGCAAACGGTTGAACACTGCCGAACAACGCAGCCAAAGCTTGTTGTCAATCGCGGGATAACCGCTGACCACCGCACTTGCCGCCACATCGTTGGGGATTCCGCTCTGTGCCGTAGCAATAGCACCATCTCCAATTTTGCAGTGCCCGGCGACTCCGACTTGCCCAGCCAGGATCACGTTTTTGCCCACTTCAGTCGATCCCGCCAGGCCCACCTGCGCGCATAGCAGTGTATCTTCGCCCACACGGGAACCATGTCCGACCTGGACCAAATTGTCAATCTTGGCTCCACGAGCGATGTGGGTTTCGCCAACACTGGCGCGGTCGATGCAGGCATTTGCCTGAATCTCCACATCATCTTCAATCACCGCCGGCCCGGATTGGACAATTTTGTGCCAGCGGCCGGAGTCATCCTTGGCAAAGCCAAAACCATCGCCGCCAACGATTACGCCATTCTGCAGAATGACGTTATTACCAATGCGGCAGTGCTCGCGCACGACGGCATGCGCGTGAGCAAAGAAGTTATCGCCAATGCGCGCGCCACGATAGATCACGACGTGTGCCAGCAATACTGCGTTCTCGCCGATGCAAACATCTTCGTTCACTACTGCATAGGGGCCGATGTGCGCGCCTTTGCCGATTTTGGCGGACGGGTGGATCACAGCGTTGGGATGCACTCCCGGCGCGTACTTTGGTGGCTTATAAAACAGCTCGATTGCCTGCGCGAACGTCAGATACGGGTTCTTGCTTCGTAGCATCGCGGTTGACAGAGCAGGGAAGTCTTCAGCCAGGATAATCGCCGACGCTTTGGTGGTCCGCGCCTTCGCCGCGTACTTTGGATTGGCAAGGAACGTAATATGCCCGGCGCCAGCGTCTTCGATTCCGGCT
>DAIMDJ010000291.1:3120-4196 GCA_036725905.1 Terriglobales bacterium | reverse complement strand
CGCGGGCGTCTCGCCCGCGTCCTGCGAGACGCCGCATTAGCCTCCCGTTTTTCGATGTAGGCGCGGGCGTCCCGCCCGTGCGCCGCCAGATTGTTCGATGTAGGCGCGGGCGTCCCGCCCGTGCGCAACGGAAACAGCACGTTCAACCGTGCCCCTTCGCCCAGCGCGAGCACCACCTCGGCGACTTCATCCACCGTATCTTTCTTAACTTCGTTCCCGCACTGCAGGCAGTAAGTTCTCCCGATGCGGGCAAACAGCAGGCGCAGATAATCGTAGATCTCCGTGGCCGTCGCTACAGTCGATCGTGGATTGCGCGTAGTGTTTTTCTGGCGGATCGCCACCGCGGGAGCGATGCCATCGATCACGTCCGCGTCAGGCTTCTCAATTCGCTCCAAGAATTGCCGAGCATACGCTGACAGCGATTCCACATACCGGCGTTGCCCCTCGGCATAAATCGTGTCGAACGCAAGCGAAGACTTGCCCGACCCAGACACGCCGGTGACAACCGTCAGCGAATTGTGCGGGATTTCAAAATCAATGTTCTTGAGGTTATGAACCCGCGCCCCGCGAACAATAATGGTTTCCGTGGACATCAGAGAGAAGGACCGCCCATGCCGCTTCTGGACCCTTACCGGGCGCTATTCACGTCGCCGGGTCATCAGGCGCCGTCCAAGGGCGCTGGGGAATCTTTTTATTATAAAGCACAAGCGCTCTGCCTTAACCAAACGCCATCGCCATTGCGTGGTGGGGTGGTTTTCCAAGTTAAATCACGAGCGGATAAAAAACACTGGGCGATCAGTTGGGACCGTCAAATCGAGTAATTTCGCGAGCGCGCGAAATTCACCCTCAATCACAGTCTTCAAGGTATTTCGGATGACGGGCAAACCTGGGAGCGCCGGGATAAACAGGCAAGTCGTGGGGGATGAAGGAACCCTACAAGAAAGGAAAACAGCGAATCCGCCTGGCCTCAAGTCTTGCAGGCGAGATCGCGAGGTGTTGCCTGAAGCGTAGACAGGGGTATCGGCGGGTCCCGGTGGAGATTCTCGACCTCCGATATTTTTCCTCTTGTTGATCTC
>DAIMDJ010000291.1:0-3020 GCA_036725905.1 Terriglobales bacterium | reverse complement strand
GTTTAAGCCTTCTTCATCCAGGCTTGGAACTACGTCACCTGACTCTGCTGTGGTGAGGTGTGGAAGTGGTCCACGATTGCCTGGATCAACCCGATGATGGTGTACTCCTTCGCCTCGATGTGGACAGGAAGGCCCAGTTCACGAAGCCTTGATGACGTGACCGGGCCAATAGAGGCAAAGCGAATTTCATGTAGCAAGGCTATGTGGCCCAGGTGCGCCCGTCCGCGACCCTTGGCACCGAGAAGTGCAGAAAAGTTTGTGACCGTCGAAGAACTGGTAAACATGACCACGTCGGGGCGATGTCTCGGGTTCCCCAGCACGGCATGCAGTCGGCTACTGGAAGAATCTGGTAGCACGGTCTCATAAGCCTCCGCTACATCCACCCGCGCCCCCAGCTTTCGCAACTCGCGTGGGATGACGTCACGCGCAACTTTGGCCCGCGCAAGCAGAATACGTTTCCCTTTCACCTGATTGCGGAGGCTCCTGACCACCGACTCGGCGACATACTCCTGCGGTACCACATCCACTTTGAGTCCGTGGTTCTCGATGGCTTTTTTGGTCGCCGGCCCGATGGCCGCGATCTTCAGTTTCTTCAAATCCGATGTAGGCAAGCCAAGCTTTCTCACGCGCTCCCAAACGGCCTCGACCCCGTTCACGCTGGTAAGGATGAGCCAGTCGTATTCGGGCAGTCGTTTTAATGCGGAGTCAAGCGGCTGGTAAGAGCGTGGCTTGTGAATCTCGATGAAAGGAATTTCGATCACGTCGGCGCCCAGCTTGCGCAGGTCCGCGGAGAGCGCGCTGGCCTGGTGGCGTGCGCGGCCGACCAGAATCCGGATCCCAGCCAGGGATTGCTTTGGCGGTAGCTGCGGACGCACGCGACCAGATTTCATACCCCGCACAAGGATAAACAAAAAGGCAGCCTCATGGGCTGCCTCAGAAGTTGCTTCGATTCCTTACTGTGGCTTCGTTGGGCGCCGCCGTGCTGGATGCGCTGGTGACTTTTTGGGCGCGGACTTGGTCAGCAGCGCACCTTTTTCCATGGTCATCACAAACGGGCTAGGAGTGTAAGAAACCGGCGTACCCTCGAAATCTAAGGTGCTGCCTTCTTTGGGCATCAACCTGGGTGGAATGGCTCCAGTCATACTGAGGATGATGTCGGCACGCTTCTGATCGATATCATCCTGACTGGCGGCGATCTGCAACTCCTTGTCAGAAGCTTTGATCACTTGTCCTTCCATCTGAAGAGGCACGCCCTTGATGGCGTTCCAGACCTTTTCGGCGTCTTCCGGCTTGCCGGCGGAAAGCACGAGTTCCCACTCCGCAAACGACATTTCTTTCGGCTGCTTGGTCTTTACAAGCTCGGCAGCCTGTTCTGCCGGCGTGGGTGGGACGTATTGCGAGATGGTAAACCCGGCAGGCGGAAGCGGCGTAGTCTTTGCAGTCGTCAGCAGATCACTCCAGCCCTGGTCAGAGCCGTGATATTTCGTGTATACGCTCTTGCCGTAGTTGGTAATTTGGGTTTGCGCCTGTCCCGGGGGCGCCAAATCCGCAGCGCGGGCTATGAAGAAAATGCCGTTGACGCTGTCCGGCGGGTTGGCGGACAGGTAAGCCAAGGCCAGAGGATAAACATCTTCGAGATTATTCGGGTTGGCTTCGACGGACGCGCGCAGGTACTTTTGAGCGTTCGCATAATCCTTGAGCTGCAGAGCCGAAAATCCGGCTATGCTGTTCAGCGCTGCGGTCAATTGAGTCTTTTGCTTTTGAAAGTCGGCGTCGGAAACGCCATCCGGTTTCTGCCATTTTTGTATGGCTTGCAATCCGCGACTGGCGTGCTGATATGCGTCTGACCACTTCTGCGCACTGCGTTCGGTAAGGGCCAGCAGCGCCAGGGCACGCACATTATCAGGATTTACAGCGAGCAGCCGATTGGCGGCATCGGCCATTTTGGCCGCATTATTGGCCTTCTGATAAGCGCCCATCAGCGCCTCCAACGCGTCCTCCTTGACAACGCTGTTGGGATACTGTGTCAGGAAAGCTTCCAAGCCGCTGATCTGGGCGGCGGGATCCTTCTGCTGCACCGCGCTGACGTAGGCATTGTACTCGGCTGGATCCTTAATCTCTTTTTTCTGCGGCTGGGCTGGTGCTCCTGGCTGTCCAGCCGCTGGTGCGGTTCCGGGCTGTTGTGTAGCGGCGGGCTGAGAGCCCGCAGGTTGCGCCTGTGATTGCGGCGCTGTGGTTTGACCGACTGCAATTGCCGAAAGCGCAAGCACAAACGCCACGAGACTGGTCTTCATCGAATGGCTCCTTGAAACTTTTGGGAAATCAGCGACGCACATCGTACCCAGGTGCGACCCAAGCCCGCTCACCTGGATGGTTCATGAGCTCCGCTCATGTGACAGGACCGGAGAAACCTAGCGGCTTAGGAACGCATCCAGACAGCCGCACCGTTTTTCCGGTGTGCCGGATTATAAGGATGTGCTTCGCCTAAGGCAAGTTTGCTTTTCGATGCGTACTTGCCCTTTCTGTAAGATGCGAAAATCCGGGCTGCCGGATGGTCTAGACCACTGGCAGGACCGTTGAGGTGAGTGTCCATGGGTGAAGCGAATCTTAATCCTTTGCATGAGCAGGTAGCGGTTGTAACGGGCGCGGGCCGCGGCATTGGGGCGGCGATTGCGCGCAAACTGGCAGGTCTGGGCGCAGTGGTCATTCTCTGCGGCCGCAAGCGCGATCCGCTGGAATCCACTGCTGCCGGGATCGGCGAGGCCGGCGGCCGGGCGGAAGTATTGCCGTGCGATGTTACTGATTGGAGGTCCGTCGAGGCTGCCGCTCAACACATTGATAAAACACATGGGCGCGCCGACATCCTGGTGAACAACGCCGGTATCGGCGGATTTGGAGGGCCATTTCACGAAATGCTGCCGGAATCATGGGACGCCGTATTAAACACTAACTTGCGCGGGGTTTACTACTGCATTCGCAGTTTTGCTCCCATGATGGTCCGCGCGAAAAATGGGCACATT
>DAIMDJ010000290.1:1556-4197 GCA_036725905.1 Terriglobales bacterium | reverse complement strand
CAATTGTAGGATTTCATCCCCAAGCTGAATAAAAATCGAATCATAGCAGGAGCGTTGCATAAGAGCGGCATGGTCCGCCCGGACCCTGTGGCGACGCCAACCACCGCCCATCACACCGCTTCAAGAGTTACAATCTATGCAAGTTATCCTTTTGGAATTTTGACCCTAAACCTATGCGAAAACTCATCCCCTGCTTCCTTCTTCTGTGCCTCGCGATCCTGCCCACTTCGGCAGACACGGTCATCGAGGAGATTATCGCCCGCGTCAACAACCAGATCGTCACGCGCACGGAGTTCCAGCGCAGCAAGGAGCAGTTGCGCCAGGAAGCGCAGCAACAGGATCCTACTCACGCCGACAAGATTGTCGCTGAAAAGGATAAAGACGTGTTGCGCGACCTGATCGATCAGCAACTTTTGATCGAGAAAGGCAAGGATCTGGGCATCACCGGCGACACCGAACTCGTTAAGAAGCTCGACGAGATGCGCAAAGAGATGAACCTGGACACAATGGAGGATCTGGAAAAGGCCGCGACCGGCCAGGGAGTCTCATTTGAGGATTTCAAGCAGAACATGCGCAACCAGATCATCACCCAGCAGGTGATTGGCAAGGAAGTCGGATCAAAGATGTCCATCAGCAAAGAAGAAGAACAGCAATTTTATGATCAGCACAAAAGCGACATGGAGCAGCCGGAACGGATTAAGTTAAGCGAAATTCTTGTTTCTACAGAGAAAAAGAACGCCAACGATACCTCCACTGAAGAGCAGCGGATTGCCGCAGCGCAGACCAAAGCCGACGACCTGCTCGCACAGATTCGCAAAGGCGCCAAGTTTGAGGACATTGCCAAGAAATATTCTGACGGCCCCAGCGCCGCTCAAGGCGGCGATCTCGGATACTTCAATCGCGGCGCGCTGGCCAAAGAACTTGAAGATAAGACTTTTGCCATGAAAGCCGGCGATGTTTCCGACGTCATCCGCACCAAGCAGGGTTTCGTAATTCTGAAAGTGGCCGAGCACCAGCAGGCCGGCATACCTCCGTTCAGCCAGATCGAACCACGCGTGCAGGATGCCATCTACATGCAGAAGCTGCAACCAGCCCTGCGCGCCTATCTGACCAAGCTGCGCGAGGAAGCCTTTATCGACATCAAGCCTGGCTACGTCGATACCGGCGCCAGTGCCAACCAGACCAAGCCAATTGAAACCGCCGCCAAAGCTCCGAATGCGAAGGAACTCAAAAAAAAGAAGAAAAAGTTGGGCGTGATCTAGTTTAAGCTGGGCGTGGTCACGCTAACCGGCGGATCAATCACGGGTAGACCCCTGTGATCCTCTGTGCCCTCTGTGGTTGAATAGCACCGCCAAACTGTCATGAAAGATTTCTTCATCTGCGATTGCGCCCAGCACGAAAACAAAGTAATCATCTCCAGCTTCGTTGTCGTCTCCAAGCAGGTAAAGCCCAAGAAAACGGGAGAGCCCTATCTCGCGCTGACGCTCGGCGATCGCAGCGGGCACGTCGAAGCCAAAATGTGGGATAACGTCGAAGATGCCATTGACGTTTTCGATCAAGATGACTTCATCAAGATCAAGGGCCTGCTTAATAAATACAAGAATCGCTTCCAGATAACCATTCACAAAGTCCGCCTGCTGGGCGATTCAGAAGTCGATTTCGCGGATTATCTTCCAAAAACCACCAAGGACATCGGCGAACTCTGGAAGACGCTTACAGGCTTTGTGGCAACTTTCCAGAACCAACATCTCAGGGCGCTGATCGAGCTATTCATGGCCGATCCCGAAATCGCCGAGGCCTACCGCAATGCCCCTGCTGCCAAGAGTCTGCATCATGCTTACATCGGCGGACTCCTCGACCACGTTGTCTCTCTCTTCCGCTCCTGTGATGTCGTCTGCCGCAATTATCCCCAAGTCAACCGCGACCTGCTGCTCACCGGGGCCTTTCTGCACGATATTGGAAAAATTCACGAGCTTGCGTATCACCGCTCTTTTTCTTACACCACGCGCGGCCAGTTGCTCGGGCACATGATCATTGAGCTGGAAATGCTGCAAGCCAAGCTTGCCCGGCTTCCTGATTTTCCTGATGACCTCAAGACATTAGTTGAGCACCTGATCATCAGCCATCACGGCCAGTACGAATTCGGTTCTCCCAAGCTACCAATGTTTCCCGAGGCGCTCATGCTGCATTACCTCGACGACCTCGACTCCAAAATGGAAGCCATGCGAGCCCAGTTCGAACGCGACGCGGAGTCCGATGGCGGCTGGACTGGATATAACTCTTCCCTGGGCCGTCCACTATTGAACGCAGCGAGGTTCTTGGAAAAGAAATCCGTAGATGTGCCTGCGGCAGCCGCTACTTCCGAGGCTTCCAACCAGACCGCCGCCCCAGCCCTGCCGGGACTCGAGGCATCCGAGAAAAAACCAGAAGCTGCCGCCGCGGCCGCTCCGGATGAAAAAATGTGAGTTCAGAGGGGATAAGGTTCACGTGCTGCAGAAGACTCTGATTTTCGGTAGCGCAGCGCCTCACGTGCTGCATTCGGCGGGCATTTCCTACAGATTTGCGCCTTCCCCTGCTTTCTGATACACCTTCCCAAACGGAGGAAATCATGCGCTCGCGTTTGGTGACACTCACCCTGATT
>DAIMDJ010000290.1:0-1456 GCA_036725905.1 Terriglobales bacterium | reverse complement strand
ACCTTCCCAAACGGAGGAAATCATGCGCTCGCGTTTGGTGACACTCACCCTGATTCTCTATTTGTCATTTGCCTTGACCGGCTGCAATAAATCGCCGGAATCTGCTTCGAATACAACCGGCGATAACGCCGCCCCCGAGAACGCAGAGAAGAACGCAAAAACAAAACCTGAGCCAGCGAAGTCTGTGGTCATCCCGGCCGGCACGATAATCACGGTGCGACTGGGGCAGTCCGTAGGATCGAAAATCAGCGAGCCCGGGCAAAGCTTCTCCGCAACCGTAGCCACTCCTGTCGAGATTGCGGGCAAAACCGTTATTCCCTCAGGCGCAACCGCGACCGGAACCGTCGTTGATGCGAAACCGCTCGGCCGCTTCAAGGGCGGTGCCTCGCTGCAACTGAAGCTCACCTCGATCAACATAAATGGCAAAGATGAGCCTGTGGAAACTTCCTCGCTCGTCCGCACCGAAAAAGGGAAAGGAAAACGCACGGCAGTGATAACGGGAGGCGGCGCAGGCGTGGGTGCGCTGATCGGCGGTCTGGCCGGCGGCGGCAAGGGTGCAGCTATCGGCGCAATCGCAGGCGCAGGGGCGGGAGGCGCCGGATCAGCCTTCACCGGCAACAAAAACATCGTGCTGCCCGCCGAGTCCGCACTCAGCTTCAAGCTGGAGCAGCCGCTGGAAATTAAGTAGGCGGCTCGCGTTTGATCACGTCGCAGCATCGCTTCGAACCAGCCGGCCCTGGCAGGTGGCTGTTTGTGCACCCGTCGTGGTGACCTATGTCTCACGAACCCTGCCAATGCTACCGTCCGTGGTCGAAGATAATCGGATTTGTATCAGGGCATGCCTTCAGGCATGCCGCCCAGACGCGAGTTCAGATATCGCGCCGATCCGGCGCAGTATTCCCAGTGGATGAAGCCATCTTCTCCAACCTTCTCGGCACGACTGAAGCCATGCCCCTGATAATGAGCAGCCGGATCCGCACCAATCTCTTAGCGGACTTCTGATGGAGTTCTTTACCTCAGACAGCGCGTCCCTTCTACATCCTTCCCCGGTATTAAACTAGCTGTGCTATGCTAACCCAAACTGCCCGCGCCAATCCTCTTTTTTACCTCACCGATCAGTTGAATGATCTTAAGGCCAAAGGCACCCATTTCCGGCTGCGCGTGCTCGAAGACGAGCAAGCATCTATCTGCACGTTCGACGGCAAAAAAGTCATCAACCTCGCTTCGAACAATTATCTGGGCCTGACCACGCATCCCAAGCTGCGCGAGGCGGCGCTGGAGGCCACGCGCAAATACGGCGTCGGCTCCGGCGCGGTGCGCACCATCGCCGGCACCATGAAAATTCATATGGACCTGGAAGAAAAGATCGCGCGCTTCAAGAATGTTGAAGCCTGCGTGGTCTTTCAGTCTGGATTCGCCGCCAACGCTGGCACGGTCTCAGCCGTGTTAGGCAAAG
>DAIMDJ010000289.1:0-4201 GCA_036725905.1 Terriglobales bacterium | reverse complement strand
GTGATGTTGCGATGCTTTTCGTCAACCACGAAATCGCCGGTAAGTATCTTCGGCTCGCCGGGAGCAGTATCCTTTTCTTCGCCTTTTGCGAGCTTAGGAATGATGCGATTGACTTTGTAATACTTATCAGTCGATTCCTCGCTGGCGCCGGAGATGATCAACGGAGTCCTGGCTTCATCGATCAGGATGGAGTCGACTTCGTCCACAATCGCAAAGTTGTGCCCACGCTGCACGCAATCCTTCATATCGAACTTCATGTTGTCGCGCAGGTAGTCGAAGCCAAATTCGTTGTTGGTACCGTAGGTCACGTCGGCTGCATAGGCTTCGCGGCGCTCTTCGTCGTCGAGATCATGGACGATCACGCCGACGCTGAGGCCGAGGAATCGATAGAGCTTACCCATCCATTCGGAGTCGCGCTTGGCGAGGTAGTCATTGACCGTGACGACGTGTACGCCGCGTCCGCTGAGCGCATTGAGGTAGACAGGCAGGGTGGCAACCAACGTCTTACCCTCGCCCGTCTTCATCTCGGAGATCTTGCCTTCGTGCAGTACGATGCCGCCGATAAGTTGCACATCGAAATGGCGCATGTTAAGCACGCGGCGGCCCGCCTCGCGGACGACAGCGAAAGCCTCGACAAGGATTTCGTCGAGGGCTTCGTTGAGCACCTTGGTGCGCTCTTCTTCGAGTTGCTTGATGCGATCAGGATCGGCGTCCGGCTCGTCAGGAATCGCGCTGAGGCGTTCCTGGACGCGGCGGCGGAATTCGTCGGTTTTGGCGCGCAACTGCTCGTCCGAGAGCTTCTGCATCTCGGGCTCAAGCACGTTCATAGCCTCGACACGAGGCATTAGACGCTTGATTTCGCGCTCGTTTCTGGTGCCGAAAATCTTGGCTGCAAGCGACTGAATCAAATCTGAAATCCTTGGCAGGCACACTTCGCCTGCGGCTCTTAGAAGCCTAGCATATTAGATGCGAGCTGCGGGTGTAAGTCGCTGGCTTGTAGCGCAGAATGCCACTCCACAGCGTTTCATGTATATTTTCGGCACCATTCCAATGCCGACCTTCTACGACCGCTTTGTCGAGTGCGCTGAGCGCTGGCCCCAGAACGTCGCTTTAGAGATTCAGCGACGCGATGGCACAGAGAGTTATACGTATTCCGAGGCACGGCGGATGGCTGAGTCCGTGGGGCGATGGCTCCGGGAAAACGGCATCCAGCCAGGTGCACGGGTTGCAATTCTTGCGGACAATCATCCGCGCTGGGTAACCACATACCTTGGAATCATCGCTGCTGGTTGCACGGCCGTTCCGCTGGATACTGCATTTCACTCCGATCAGATTGCCAAGCTGTTAAAGGATAGTGGCAGCGAGTTGTTATTTTGCGATCTCAAGCACGTAGGGATTGCGCAACAGGCAGTCGCGGACCTGAAGGTCGACATTGTCCTTACTCAAGCTTCGGCAAATTCAAGCTCCGCGGGCGAGGGCGCCCGCGCCACACGAGCTGATCTGGATTCTATTTTCGCGACCGGGCCACAATCGTTTAGACCCGCGAATGTGGCGACGGACAGCGTCGCTGCCCTTCTCTATACATCTGGCACGACTGCCGACCCTAAGGGCGTCATGCTGACTCACGCCGACCTGCTTGGTGAAATTAAAGCTGTATTTGCATGGATAGAAATCGGTCCGAAAGATGCCGTGCTTGGTGTGCTGCCGCTCTTTCACGTGCTATCGCAGATGGCAAACTTGCTTCTGCCCTTGGTCAAGGGTGCGCGGGTGGTTCATTTGGAAACACTGAACACTACGGAACTCCTGCGTGCATTACAGGAACGCGAGATCACGGCTTTTGCTGTGGTGCCACAGTTTTTCTATTTGATTCATGAGCGGATCTTCAAAGAAGTATCGCAGCGCGGAAAAGTAGCTCAGGCGATGCTCAGAGTCTTGATGAACATAAATCGTGCGCTGCGTGCGGTAGGCATCAACGCCGGGCGGACTTTCTTCGGCAAACTGCATGCCACGTTCGGCCTGAGCATGCGGTATTTGATCACTGGCGGCTCGCGTTTCGATCCCCAGATCGCGCGTGATTTTTATGCGCTCGGGATTGACGTGCTGCAGGCCTATGGCCTGACCGAGACGACCGGCGCGGCATTCGCCAATAAGCCGACGAACAATGTCATCGGCTCGGTAGGGCCGCCCCTTCCCGGGGTTGAAGCGAAGATCGTTGATCCACAGCCGCAAGAGGAAGGTCCAGCCGTGGGCGAGATCGCGATTCGCGGCGCGATCGTGATGAAGGGCTACTGGAACCGTCAGGACGCGACGGCTGCCGTGCTGAAAGATGGCTGGCTGCTCACGGGAGATCTCGGCTATTTCGATGCGCACAGAAATCTGTTCATTACGGGCCGCAAGAAGGAAGTGATCGTACTCAGCAACGGGAAGAATGTTTATCCCGAGGAGATTGAGTCGCATTATCTGAAGTCACCGTACATCAAGGAAATTTGCGTGCTTGGGCTGGAGGCGAGGCCTGGTGATCCCACTTCAGAGCGGCTGCACGGTGTGGTTGTCCCCAATTTTGAGCTGCTGAAGCAGCGCAGAATCGTGAACGCGAAGGAAGTGATTCGCTTCGATATCGAGAGCCTTTCATCGCAATTGGCTTCCACGAAGCGCGTCGGGAGTTACGAAATCTGGCAGGAAGATTTGCCGCGCACGACCACGCGAAAACTGAAGCGCTTCGAAATTGAGAAGCGGGTGCGACGAAATCAGGCGAAAGGCACGGCCCCCGACGCGGAGGTTCCGGCGGAGAGGCCGCTCAGCGCCGAAGAGACGGAGTGGCTGGAACAGGCCGATGTTAAACGCGCGCTGAAGGCTATTCGAGATGGGACGACGAACAAAGCCGATAGCATTCGTCCCACCGATAATCTGGAGCTCGATCTTGGCCTGGATTCCATGCAGCGGATCGAGCTTCTGGTTGCATTGGAGAAGGAGCTAGGCGGTGATGTTGAAGAATCGCGGATCTCGGAAATCTACACTGTGCGCGAACTGGTCGATGTGGTTCGCGAGAGCGCGGCGAGTGGAAAGCATGGGGCGCCACGGGCGCAATTCGCGGGCTGGAAAGCGATTTTGGAAGAAGAGCCTAGCGATCCGGAGGTGCTCGCATTGGCTGAGCCGAGGCCGATTGCTGAGCATTTTTGGTACGGAGTGAGTCGCGTGGCACAGATGATTGCCCGCGACCGTTTTGAATTGCAGGTCGCGGGACTTGAAAGAATTCCGCAGCGCGGCCCCGTCATTCTTTGCTCAAACCACCAGAGTTTCCTTGACCCGGCGATCCTGGGTAGCCTGCTGCCCTGGGAAGTCTTCCGCAATACCTTCTCTGTGGGAACGAGCGAAATCTTCGGCTCCGGCCTTATGCGTATGCTAGCCGGCTGGCTGCGGGTGGTGGTAGTCGATCCGGATGCGAATCTCATCCCAGCCATGCGGGCTGGCGCCTTTGGCCTGCGGCACGGGCGAGCGCTCATTCTGTATCCTGAAGGAGAGCGCAGCATTGATGGCAAACCCAAATCGTTTAAGAAAGGCGCGGCGATTCTCTCTGTCCACACACACGCGCCACTTGTGCCGATCGCGATTGCTGGATTTCATGAGGCTTGGCCGCGGGGCAAGCGGTTCCAGGGATTCGCACCACTGAAGATGAAGTTCGGCGATCCGATCTATCCTGCCGCCGAGGGCGAGGCATCCGAGGCCACTTACGATCGCCTTACTGCGGAGTTGCGGGAACGGGTGCTGCGGATGTGGGAGGAGTTGCGGGAAGGGACAGCGGAAACGAGGGCCATTGCCACGGCGGCCGATTGATTTCGGTTCAACGGAGGCTTCCAGTGCTACGTTGCTCCCGCGCCAGCCGCTTGCTGACCGAATGCCTTGACGAAGGCATCGACGATCATCGAATCGTATTTCGAGCCGAATCCTTTTGCGATTGACTCGACCGCCTGCGCGGGCGACATTTTCCCACCGCGCGTGTCGCTGACGAGCGATTCGAACTTTTCCGCAAGCGTGAGAACCTGAACTTCGATCGATGCATCCGCAGGATTGCTGCCAGTCTTGCTCAATTGCTGCGCAGCCACCAGGATGGGGATGGCCCGCCGCAAGGTGCTGCCCATTGTTTTAGCTTTGGCGCTAGTTCTGTCCTGCTTGCGCATGCTCTTCTCAACATCTTCTTCGG
>DAIMDJ010000288.1:0-4213 GCA_036725905.1 Terriglobales bacterium | reverse complement strand
AGACCTTCGCACGCGTGCGCGAGGAGCTACGACGGTTTCACAGCGTCGAACCTGCCGCACAGCCCGCGGGATTTGTGGGTCAGCTGCGTGACTATCAAAGCGAAGGCTTGGGTTGGATGCACTTCCTGCAGCGCTTCTCCTTCGGTGGCTGCTTAGCGGACGACATGGGTGTGGGCAAGACCGCGCAGGTACTGGCGCTGCTCGAATCCCGCCGCGAGCTGCGCGCCGCAGGCGAGCCCGTCGGTCCGTCCCTGGTGGTTGTTCCGAAGTCGCTCGTATTCAACTGGAAGGAGGAAGCGGCACGCTTCACTCCGCAGCTGCGCGTGCTCGATCATACCGGCTTGGAGCGCAACGGCAATGACTTCGGCGCTTACGACCTGGTGCTCACCACTTACGGCACGCTGCGCCGGGACGCCTGGCGCTTCAAAGACGCCGAGTTTGATTACGTCGTGCTCGACGAGGCGCAGGTGGTCAAGAATGCGGAAACCGAATCGTCGAAGGCCGCGCGGCTTCTGCGCGGACGACACCGCCTGGCGGTGAGCGGCACTCCGATGGAAAACCACCTCGGTGAGCTGTGGACTTTATTCGAGTTTCTCAACCCTGGAATGCTTGGCGCTGCCAACGCCTTCAAGGTCGTGGGCGGATCGATGCGCAATCCGGACGAGGAAACGCGCCGCCTGCTGGGTCACGCGTTGCGGCCGTTCTTCTTGCGCCGAACCAAGGAGCAGGTGGCGCGTGAACTGCCGTCCAAAACCGAGCAAACGGTGTACTGCGAGCTCGAACCTGAGCAACGGAAACTCTATGACCAGTTGCGCCAGCACTACCGCGATTCGTTGCTTAGGCGGATCGAAACCGCCGGCCTGGCGAAATCCAAGATTCAGGTCCTGGAGGCATTGTTGCGCCTGCGGCAAGCCGCTTGCCATCCCGGCTTGCTCGATTCGAAACGCTCCAGTGATTCCAGCGCCAAGCTGGACGTGCTGCTCGAGCAACTGCGTGAAGTCCTCGACGAAGGACACAAGGCGCTGGTGTTCTCGCAGTTCACCAGCTTGCTGAAGATTCTCCGCGCCCGGCTGAATCAGGACGGAATACTCTACGAATACTTAGACGGCGCCACCCGGGACCGCCAGACGCGAGTGGAGCGCTTTCAAAATGACAAAGACTGCCGTCTCTTCCTTGTCAGCCTGAAGGCAGGCGGTCTGGGCTTGAATCTCACCGCCGCCGAATATGTATTCATTCTCGATCCTTGGTGGAACCCCGCAGTTGAAGCGCAGGCCGTAGACCGTGCGCATCGCATTGGGCAGACACGGCCCGTCTTCACTTATCGACTGATTGCCCGCGACACGGTTGAGGAGAAAGTCCTGGAGTTGCAGAAAACCAAGCGCGACCTTGCCGCCGCAATCATCGGCGCCGAGAACAGCATGATTCGAGACCTACGCTCTGAAGACCTGGCGTTGCTGCTGTCATAGCGATGGCCGCGATGAAAATGTAGTACAGACGTAGTATCAGATGTGGAGAATGGCGGCAAAAAGTGAGTATCGGACGAATAAAAACTGAGGAAGTGACTCGTTGGATTTTGCTGCAATTCGTTAGCTTTCCTCGGTTTAGCTTAGCTCCGGCGAATGCTGATTAAGTTACTCTGCTGGCTGTTAACCGAAGGGTTGCTAGTTCGAATCTAGCCCGGGGAGCCAAATCTCCCACATTTGCTACTGATTACGCCGCTTTCGCGGATTGAGTTTTGGCCTCAGAAAGTCGGCCAATTTCCAGTGTCAGCGGCAGGCTCGGCAGCTTAAGTTCAAGCCCAACCTTTTCAGCCCATTCTTTACGAGCGAGCCGAGCAGGGCCGCTCTTCCTTGCTCAAGAGATCCTTGCGCTAACGAAGATGAACTGGAACAACACGCAATTCGACAACTTCGAACCGATCACGCTCAAAGCGGCACGCAAGGTCGGCAGCATCTTCAAATACATGAAGCCAACAGATCCGTTTCAGTCGCGGTATAGCTTTTACATGTAAGGAGGACAAGCCCAATTCCACTTTCGCGGTCGTCACGATCAAAACCCCAACGTCAACTAAGCTAGTCGTGATAAAAAGCCATTTCACCGTGGTGAGCAAAGCGAGCATCGTCTTCTGGCACCCGAGGCATCCATTGCAATCGAACCCCGGCGCGAACCGGGGAAGGCGCGGCACTTCGTGAGCGAGGATGGATTAGCGTTAGAGGTTTGTTCCGACGGACCCGTGGCAAACCAAAATCTGTGAACCCTAGTTGGCAGGTTTACCTGCCAGAGACTTCGCAGGAGCTCGGGGCCGTCGACCTACCCGACTTGACGCCAACGTCGAGCCCGATCTTGTTTCGATATCTGAAACAGTCGGTGATACCCTTTATTGTGTAACATGCTCACCTTGAGATAATTTAGGGTATCGCTTGCGTTTCGCTCTGATGTATTATATTGTATCAATCATGAAGAATGATGTAAAAAAGGGTGTCAAGCCCCTCCGGCAGAAAGCGCTGCCCGCCGAGCTGCGCCGGGCCCTCAGGGAGGCTCGGGAGAAGCGCGGCTGGAGCCAAAGAGACCTAGCGAGCCGTCTCAGCGTCGGCCAGAGGCATATCTCCGGCATCGAATCCGGCAAGATCGTGCCGCGCTATGACACACTCCTTGAGCTGGTCCGTGCCCTCGACCGCGACCTCCTCATGGTGCCCCGCGCTCTTGTGCCCGTGGTGCAGTCCCTTGTCCGCGACCACCTGAAGGACCAGCCAGGTGAAGGCGAGGAACGCCCCCTTTACGTCGCCGAGGGAGACGAGGACACGGCGGCGGAGCTGCGCGATGAAGTTTGATCCGAAAACAATCAACGCGCTCTCCGTGCGCCTACACAAAAGGCACATAGGGGTCATCACCCGCCTCGCGGGCGACCGCCAGCTTTTTGCATTTGAGCAGGAGTATATAGATGACCCGAAGCGTCCGACTCTGAGCCTCTCCTTCAAGGGCAGCACTGGTGGGCTCGTGACACAAACGCGTCCCACGGCGCGCCGCGTGCCACCGTTCTTCTCTAACCTTCTCCCGGAAGGTCACCTGCGCGACTATCTCGCCAAGCGCGCGGACGTCAATCCCGAGCGCGAATTCTTCCTCCTCACCGTGCTTGGAGCCGACCTTCCCGGCGCGCTTGTCATTGCGCCGCTTGAGGGTCAGGCGCAGGGGCCAAAGGCTCATCAGGATCATGACGATGAGCACGACCATGCGCACGACAGCGAACAACCGTTGCGTTTTTCTCTCGCCGGAGTGCAGTTGAAATTCTCGGCCGTCATGGAGGCCTCTGGCGGCCTGACCATTCCTGTGGACGGCATGGGCGGATCGTGGATCGTCAAGCTGCCTTCAGCCCGCTATAAGGCGGTTCCCGAGAATGAATTCGCCATGATGGAACTGGCCCGACGCGTCGGCATCTCCGTCCCTGAAAACAAGCTCGTAGATATAGCAAGCATCAAAGGACTGCCCGAACAAGCGCATACAGTGGAAGGCCGAGCGCTCGCCGTGAAGCGTTTCGACCGAAAGCCGGGTGGGGAGCCCGTTCATATGGAGGATTTCGCACAAGTCTTCGGGGAATTTCCCAACGACAAGTATAAACGTCACAGCTACGCGAACATTGCCGCTGTCCTCTGGGCGGAAATCGGCGAGGACGCCATACTCGAATTCGTCCGCCGCCTCGTATTCTCCGTGCTGATCGGCAACGCCGATATGCATCTCAAGAACTGGTCCCTCCTTTATCCCAACCGCCGCACGCCCGTCCTGTCGCCGGGCTACGATTTTGTCGCCACGCTGCCCTATATTCCCAACGACAAGCTCGGCCTGAGCTTCGGCGACAGCCGCAGCCTTTCTGAGATCACCCCAGACCAGATGCGCCGCTTCGCCGACAAGGCAAGAATTCCAGCAAGCCCGCTCTGGAAGATCGCCGTCGAGACTGCGCAGAAGACCGTCGCAGGCTGGAAATCGCTCGAACAAGCGGACCTCCTCCCAAAGGACTTGCGCTCTTCCATCCAAAAACAGATTCTTCGCGTCGCTGCCACGGTGAAGTGAGAGGATCCGGGATGCTCAACATCTGGTTCACTGCCGATTTTCACCTCGGGCACAAGAACATCATTCGGTATTACTCTTTATGTGCTGAAGCGTTGTTTTGCTTAGATCGTTGTCTTCGGCAATTGCCTTCAACATCTTGCTGGCATCC
>DAIMDJ010000287.1:0-4227 GCA_036725905.1 Terriglobales bacterium | reverse complement strand
CTAGTACCCTGATCCGTGATTTTCAGAGTCGTCTGCATCCTCTAGTTGCATGGGCGACAGGGAACTCAATTCCAGATATTTCCTCATACAGCGCATGCACGGCGCATAGCCTTCGCGAATCGCCTCACCGGCCGCAATCGTGCGCAGGTGCGCTTTGTCGTGAATAAACCGGCAACCGGCAGCATGAAATGTCTTGCCGTCATCGGTTACGACTACCATCATGTCCGCGGGCACCGGAACCACCGCCGGTTTCGCATGCTCAGAACGAAGCGGAGTATTAAATGCGGACGAACGCCCTGCCACGCCGCCAATCGTAATCAACGCCGCCGCCGCCACAGCTACCATCCATCCCCAGGCGTTGCCTCTCGGAGCGGGCATCTCTTGTTCCAACCTTCGCCGCAAGCGCCCGCTGAAACCCACAGGTACTTCAAGCAGGCGCTCGTCGCCATAAAGCTGGATCACGTTGCGGATCCCATCCAGCACCGCAGTGCAATGCTTGCAGTCTCGGAAATGTTCTTCCATGGCCGCCCGCAAGGCCGGGTCGACTTGCTCCTCAATATAGTTCGAAATCTCGCGCCATACTTCCTCGCACGTTACTACCATGGCTTTTTCCCCTTTACAAAACTCAATCGGCTGTTCCAGCTTCCACCCAACCCGGGCGCAAGCAAATCCCGCAACATGAGGCGGGCGCGCAATAAGCGCGTCTTCACGCTGGCGACGGTGATGTCCAGCGCCTTCGCCGTCTCGTCGATGCTCAGATGCTGCACATCGCGCAGCATGAAAACTTCGCGATATTTTTCTCCAAGAGATGCCAGCGCTTCCAGAAGCTTTTCCCGAATCTCATTTCTTTCAGCAGTTTCCGACGGAATCTCGCGCCAATCGGCGAAATCGCGGGGTGTGTAGTTGCCTTCTTCGTCCGGGTGGTCAACGATAGGCTCTATCACATTCGAGCGATCTCTTCTGAGCCGCATCCGAGCTTCGTTCACAGTGATCTGAATCAGCCAGGTGCTGAACCGCGCCTCGGCGCGAAATTGCCGGATGTGTTTGAAGGCCTTCAGCACCGCTTCCTGCGCGGCATCCTCCGCATCAGCTTCATTGCGCAAAATCGCAAACGCGGCAGTGTACACGCGCCGCTCGTAGGGTCGAACCAGTTCATAGAACAGCTCGCGTTCGCCATCCTGAACCCGGCGGATCAACTGCTGTTCTGGGGAAGCTCCACCGGGATTCTGCAACGACGAATTAACCATTGTTCCAGACAACATAATTAAATAGTTTTCCTTCGTGTACCTTCGTGCCCTTTGTGGTTAACAATTCCGGACTGCGAAGAAAAGCTACAGATATTCTGGATCCTTCTTCCATCCCGTTAACATGGAAACGAAGTTGTTCCATCCGTGAAGCACGACCATGACAAGATGGCCGAACAAGAACGCCAGGATTGCCCACATCACCGCAAAGTGCCACAAACGCGCCCAATGAAAACCGCCCATCAGCCACGCCAGCCATGAGAACTGAACTGGTTTCCAGATGGCTAATCCAGTGAGCACGGACAAAATTCCCAGAACTATGGCCGACGTGTACGCCAGCTTCTGCAAAGGATTGTAGGCTTCTCTCACGTAGGGCTTAGGGCCGAAAAAGAAATAATGATGCACCATCGGCCACACACCGCGAATGTCGCGCGGCATGAATAAAACCTGCTTGTAATTGCGCGAGAAAATTTCGTAAGTGAGATACAGTAGCCCGGTGCCGATGTAAATCCACATGAAGGTCAAGTGCCATTGCAATCCGCCGCCCAGCCAGCCCCCCAGGGCGTATGCCTTAGGCCAATGCAGAAGGTCTTTCTGCGGAATTTTTGCGCCAAAGCTGGGGAACGCACGGAAAATCTGCAGACCGCTGAATACCAGCACTAGCAGCGCCAGCGCATTCACCCAATGACACAACCGCACGATGAACGGATGCTCGTATACCGCCTCACTGATCGCCCCGGTCTTTACGTTCGTGATTGCGGCTATTTGAGTTGACATGTAAGCCTCTGTGCGACTCTGTGTCCTCTGTGGTTTAAGATTCTTCGAGCACGCTATAAGCCATAGAACTCGGAGTACCCTTGATCCTCCCAATATCCCGCCTTCTCCAGAACGTGACTCACCTTCAAATCGGTTAAGTACTTTGCCTGCTTATAACCAATCTTGGTGGGGATATTCAGTCGCAACGGCGCGCCGTGCTCACGCGTGAGCGGCTGATCGTACATTTCGTAGCACAACAAACTCTGCGGATGCCTGGCCGTCGCCATGTCCAGCGATTCGTAGTAATCATCCGCACACTGGACGGTGATAAATCGCGCTGCGGGATCGGCCCCGATCATCTGCAAAAAATCCGCCAGCCGCGCCCCGCCAAAGCGCCCGATAACGTCCCATCCCTCGATGCAAACATGCCGCGTGTTCTGCCTGAATTTGGGCAGCGTCTGGATTTGCGCCAGCGTGTAGTCTCCCGGCTTCTGCACTGCGCCGCTAACGGTGAGGGTCCAATTGTCGAAATCCACTCCGGGATCGTCGACGTCATAGCCATTGATAGGAAACCTGGCAAAAGGCGTGAGTTCGGAATCGTCGAAAGTGCGCGCCAAGTGGCCGGAGCCGAAGAGCCGCGCAGAAGCCCAATCGCTGAAAGCGAGCCCGGTCTTGAGCAGCGGCTTCTGGAGCTTAGGAATGGCAAAAGCTCCGAGCGCGAGCACCGGGCTAAGCTTCAGCAGTTCACGGCGATTTATTCGCTTGAACTGCCGGCTGTCGGTTCGAAAATTCATTTGACTCCGTTCTGAACCACAGATGAGATTCGCGGCTCAAGCAAAAGTGACGAAGGGCCGCAAGCACGGTGAACACAGAGGATCACAGAGATTCGGTCAAGATGCAACTTGAGGCGATTTGCGGTAGTGAGCGAAGTCGAAGGGCAGCAGCCGAAATCCGGAGAGCGGCGAGGGATACCGAATGCCCGGTACCGCTGCCCAGGGGCTGGGGGTCTATTACGGCACCGCTGGATTCACACAAGCCAGGTGCAGACCGTTAGGAGCTGCCGACGGCTAGCAAGGCACTGCATCTTGTCGAATTTATTAGCTTGGTTTTCGATTACCACTTGCCTCACAGCTTCTCCGGAGCTATGGAACGCTATGGAACGCACAATCGGGCGCCACCGTTGCCAACGAGAGCAAACAGGAGCGAGAAGGCTCCGTATTTTCGTCCTGCTGGAACGTCCGGTCGGCTCGGAATGGATTCATCACGAAGCTTCATAGCGGCGTCGTAAACGGCCTGTGACAACGGATAAGCGGCCTCATTCTTGTGTGTGTAGAGGATATCGATCAAGAACCTGCTGAAGAGGCCTGCCATATAACCTGGAACCTCCGAGTATGTCGCAATCATCGAGGAGACACCGTTTCGGTTAAGCCGACTGAGCACCTCAGTCTCATCGGGCTTAGCTGTACCACAGGCATTGAAAACTACGATAGACGGCGATTGAAATTGAGCGTTGAAGAGCGCCGCCGGCACAGTGTGAGCCGGATCCCAGTAAATGCGATTATGATCGTGGTGGCTTAGGATCAAAAGGGCAGTGTTTGGCTGCTCGGGTGAAGAGCTATTGACCCACGAAGCGAAGGCATCTATGTCCTTAAACATGCAGGATTTTGCCGCACTGCCAGGTGTGCACTCTGGGAGAGTCTGCCCAAGTCGGGTCAGCGCAGGTTGTAAGGCTTGACGCCCGCGCGCCAACGCGTCATCCGCGTTTCCTTTCGGTAGCAGAACCCGCCATGTACGAACACAACTTCCTGTCTTGTAGTCAGGACTTAGCAGAGGCGACTCAATCCGGAAGTGATAGCCTAGGTGTTCAGGTTTACCATTAATTTCAAGAGACGCCAAACCTATAGGAAAAAGAAAGAGAGGGTCGTAGCCTTCACTAATTGAACGTACAAACAGCGATGGGGTGGTACCCTGCACCACCTTGGTCATCAATTCCGTGAGCTTGTGCCGCGCTTCGTCGGACGCTTCTTTATCGTCTCCATAAAAGAGGAGGCCCGATATGGCCAGACCAGCCTGCTCTAGCCACGCAGGGTCATCCAACTGCGCGGACGTGTCCACTCCCGACAATATTGAATTCTTGAGTTCCTTTCCTACACCTTGAAGTGGTTTTCCGACTCGCCAGGAGAAATACTTCTGCAAATCGACGTTCGTGCGCCACCACGACTCCGGC
>DAIMDJ010000286.1:0-4244 GCA_036725905.1 Terriglobales bacterium | reverse complement strand
AGTAGCCAAAAAAGCAGCTCGCAACACGGACGCTCACGTTTAACTGGTTGCGGAACAAATTCGCGAAAGCAGATTCCTCACCGCTAAAGCGGTTCGGAATGACAAACGTAAAGGGTTTAGCGGTACGGTAAACTTCTGCCGTCCTCAAATTCGCACACTGCTCGCGATCACTTTGGCGGCGGCTGAGGCTGCTGTTGTTGCTGTTTCTTTTTTCCAAATATTCCGATCAACTGCTGGACCGGATTCTGCTGCTGCTGTTGTTGTTGCGTCTGCTGCGGTGAGCTTTGCTGCTGCTGATTCTGTTGCTGCTGGGCTTGCTGCCCCAGCAGGTTCCCCAGCAGTCCTGAGACGGCGCCTGCAGGGTTGTTAAAATTCGGCACAAAGCCTTTCAGCTTCATTTGCGCGACTTGTTGCATATCGGGCGCGAACCTCGGGTTCGAGAATGTGCCGGTTATCAAGGCCGGGATCACCAATTCTCCCTGATTGTTGGCCAGTGCGGTCTGCATAAAGCCACCGACGGAATTACCGCCAATTTTCTGGGTGAAGTCCTTCGACAGCACCGCGGTCGCATGGAGGTTCAACTCCTGAGTGACAAGATTGGCAGTCCCCGCGACTCCAAGATTTCCAAGGTCCAGCAGGGCTTGCAAATTATTGGTCTGCGCAATGCCGTTTTTCACCAGCACATTTCCGGTCATGCGCAGGATATTCGTGAATCCTTGACTGGCGGTGTTTGATTTATTCAGAAATCCAGCAATAGATGCCAGTTCGTGATTAATG
Source organism: Terriglobales bacterium (assembly GCA_036725905.1). Classification (GTDB taxonomy): domain Bacteria; phylum Acidobacteriota; class Terriglobia; order Terriglobales; family Acidobacteriaceae; genus QIAB01. Next base: position 3,467 of record DAIMDJ010000286.1, on the reverse strand, counting down.
TCCGCACCGCTGTACTTCACATTATTGAAGTTAAGATTGAGCGTGCCGTTGAGCGCCTTCATGATTTCGTCCGAACTGATGGCCCGAAGTGGCCCTGCTGCGTGCATGTCAAGATTCAGCGTGCCGGCTCCGTTGATCTTGTCTACTCCCTTCACGCCATAGGCTTTCGCCATTGACAGGAGCGCGGGTAGAGCAGCGTTCGGCGCTTTAAGCGTGGCATCCACCAAGGGAGTCTTGGCCAGGTAATCGCGAAGCGCGAACTGCGCGTTCACGGTAGTCCCACCTGAGGTCACGTTGAAATTGTTCGATTGAATCTGCGCCGGCGTGAGATTCAAATTAATCGCCGGGATTTGCACTGGCTGAGGCGCATCCTTGCCGCTCATCTGGATATTGCTTCCGTTCACCGTGCCGTTGAGGCCTGGTTTATCCGCCGGACCTCGGGCGTTGATATCGGCATTCACGTTTCCAGTGACGGTCGTGCCGGGCGTCAGAGCCATGCCAGAAGACGCTGCGAGCTTCGCCATTTCGGCGATCGAAACATTGTTAGCCTTTAGATTCACATTCAACTGCGCCGGCGTGTCTTTCGAATTGACAGTTCCGTTGATGAACAGCGGCGTCGGGCCGAGCTTGATCGTCGTGTTGCGAATGGTCAGCAGATCTGCCAGGAGCTCATCGGTGACGTCGTATTGCGCCGCGATCGGATAGCCGAGGTCAATGCCATGAATTTTCGCATTCTGAATATTGGTTTGGCCGCTTGCGGTAAGCTTCCCGCCTTCGTTTACGATTTTTGTCTCGCCGGAAATCGTGCCATCGGTGTTCACCAGCGCCGGCGAGTTAAGGAATTTTGACAGATCGGCGATTCCAACCTGCTTGAGGCTCAAAGTACCGTGGAATGGCGTAGCTGCGGGCTGACCCTGCACCAGCGGTCCACCATCGCCTTGCAGACGGACTTCTTGCGCTCCCGAACCGGGCAAGTGCGCAGCAGCATCGACAGTAAACGGTTGGTCGGGGGAGAAATTCTTTAGCGTGACGTCAATGTGGTCGTAGACAGTCCGTGGAGCCTTGGCCTGCTGGTCGGTAATAGCGACCTGCCCATCCTGGATAACGAGCCTGTCGAGCGCGAACTGCTGCGTCTTCTGATTGGCGCCAGCATTTGGCTGATTCGGTTGTGGCGGCGAGGCCTGCTTTTCGGGGGAAGGTTTGTTGGCGGATGGCTGCTGCGTAGGAGTTGCCGGGGCGTTCTGCTCTTGCGTCGGACCAATAGATGCAAAGTTCCACACGCCTTGCGGATTTTTGATCAACTCCACTGTCGGCCGCTGCAAGTTCAGCGAGCTGACCTCGACAGATTTGTGGAGCAAGGGCAGCAGCTTCACAGTGACATCTAGCTCTTGCGCCTGCACAAATGGTTTTTCTGACCTGAGTCGCGGATCGTCGGCGATCGCAAGACTCTGGACCCGGAAACTGGGTGGAAGCAGACTCAGGTGCATGTCACCGAGCGTGACTTGCCGGCCGAGGCGCTTCTCGAGTTCCGATTGGATAGTACCACGATACTTGTTCACATCGAAGGTTGCCGCAAACACGACAGCCGCAACAATGATGATGAGAATAATGATCCCGATAACGATGGCAACTTTTCGCATGGCAGCCTCCAGACGAGCGGCGCTAACTCTCGCATCCCAGACTTTCTTATTACCAGACTTTTCTATTAGATGACTTTACGCCACTACGCGTTTGTGGGTGGGCAGAGTTTCGACCTGAAGATTGGGCGGGGTAAACCTATCATTTAATTAGAGATCGTGCCTTCACACTCCGCCTTTCAGTCAACAGAGTGGGGGGCCACGAACCCGCTGGGTCCTTCCCGCAACACGAACCCTTAACACAAATGTGCCAAGTCATTCCACAACCGGGCCATTTTCAGCGTGCAGCAATTCACTTTAAGCTTTCACGCTGCGGCTAAAGACAACTCAGCAACGGTGGCCGGACAAAAAACAAGCCTTTGGAGATTTGAGTGATAACGAAGGGAGGAAAGGAGCAAGAAATGGGGGCTGTCAAATCGGGAACGCCTACTGCCCTAAAGAACCTTTCAAACGATGAACTTTCTCATCAATTAATCGAGTCGTTGCGGAGCACTGTTGAATTAGCTCGGTTGCATTTATCTTTTGGTGATTCTTCCGGTATTCATCGAAAAACTCAGCCCTGAACTGCACCTCGGTCTGAAGCACCGCAAGCAGACACTGCGTCAGTTGGGCGATCAGTTGCTGCTGGGCCAGCAGAATCTCATATACATCAAGCAGATCGGAATTTGAAGGCGAGCGGGAGTCCGCCTGCGTGGGGTCCGCCTGTGGTGCGTCAGGCTTGATAGTTTGATTGCGCAAAGGAGGTTGGCTGAATATAAGGGCATACATTAGCGGCGGCAATAAGTAAAAAGCCTTAGAGATGTGGAAATGTGCTCTTTCAGATCGGCGGTGATTCATCAGCTCAAAAGCGGCGTGGAAATAGGCACGAATCCTGACTGCGTGTCGAGCCAGACGGCTCGAGGAATGTCTCGGGCCGATATCTAGCTCCCGCTATCGCCGGCTCGCCTCCGCCAAATGCTCGCCGATCCTCTGCTCGAGGGTGGAGTAGTCCATTCCGGTGCTGTGCTGCAGCGCCTCTTCGGACCCCACTCCAGAACCTATGCTCTTAAGCATTCGCACGATCTCGCCCATGCCGTAGCGGTCGCGCAGATACTCAGTCGCGGATAATGATTCTGCGTACGCAACCTCTGCTTGTATGGAATTAAACCGAGTGAATGAATGTTCGAGCACGGAGAGCGGAATTGCTTTCCGCTGCTGGAAAAGAGGGGCGAGGCTTTGCGCATACATGCTTGCGCTGCGCGGCTCCATCAATTGTGCTACACCTTCGTTCAGCCACACGGGACAGCGGCCACCGGCTAAAGATGCAATGAATGAGTGCGTGAGCTCATGCTTGAGCACGCGCTGCAGTTCCGGATTCATGGCGGTTACGCCGCCAATCGGAATGCGCAGCTTGCCATCATTAAGTGCTCCCGCCCACGACGGCGCTTCCGTGATGTCAACAAATTCTCTTTGCGTGTAAAGAATAACGATGATGTTCTCCGCCGGTTCATAACTGAGTTGGCGACCGAGATCCTGGTATTGATTCTCCATGGTCGCCAGCAGTTCCTGCGTGAGCTGCTGCGAAGTCTTGTCTCCCGCGTAGTGGAGGGTAAAATGCCGGCTCTCCTTGCGCCTCGATTCCTCCTCGACCTTCAGCTCGCGTTCGGCCTTGTGCAGCAATCTCTCTGTGTACGGATCGGGAGAGAGTTCCATGGCTCGCTTCCATGCGAGGATTGCATCGCCGGTGCGGTCGGCATCATAGCGTGCCAGGCCCAACAAGCGGAGTAGATCGACTGAATCCGGCTGCAACGTAGAGGCATGCTCCAGTTCGTAAGCCGCATCGGGATACCT
>DAIMDJ010000285.1:0-4246 GCA_036725905.1 Terriglobales bacterium | reverse complement strand
TATTTCAGTGAGCAGGCCGCCCGGGATGCAGGACTCGAGCCGCAGCAGCACCAGCTCATGCTGGCTTTGAAGGGTCTTCCTAAGGGTGCCCGGCCCCGGATCGCGGAGTTGGCCGAGCGGATGCAGATTCAGCACCATAGCGCGGTAGAGCTGACAAACCGGCTGGCCGCAAACGGCTACATTCGGCGGAGCCGCAAAGGACAGGACCGTCGTGAGGTGCTGCTCGAACTTACTGCTAAGGGTGAGAGGGTCTTACGTGAGTTGTCGCTGCACCATAGGTCCGAACTGCGCACGCTCGGCCCGGCGCTGGTCACAGCCCTGAAACGAGCCATGCAGTCAAACCAGAATCCGGATCGAGTGGCTGGCAACCGCGGTTCAGCAAGACGAAGGAGATCGAAATAATCGATGTCAGAAGTTAGCGGAGACATTCCCGCAATCAAAGCAGATGCTGCCGGCGATGGCGATCATCCTCCGACACTTGCGGCAACCGGCGCGCCTGTCGGCGACGCTCGTCTGGCCGAACCCGCCCAGTTCCGCATGGTGCTGGTCTCGTTCCTTGCTGCCGCCATTGGGCTGATTGCCGGCTGCGTTGCCTTTCTGCTCTACAAGCTTATTGGCCTGTTCACAAATATTGTTTTCTATCATCGCTTCGTTGCCGAATTCACCAGCGCGCGACATCACCAGCTTGGAGCCTGGGTAATTCTTATGCCGGTAATTGGCGGCGTTATTGTCGGCTTCATGGCCAAATACGGCACAGCCAAAATCAAGGGACACGGCATTCCCGAGGCCATGGAAGCGGTGCTGATCAACCGCAGCCGCATAGAACCGAGGGTTGCAATTTTGAAGCCTATTTCTGCAGCGATCGCTATCGGCACGGGCGGTCCATTCGGTGCCGAGGGACCGATCATTCAAACCGGCGGGGCGGTCGGATCGCTCGTCGGGCAGGTATTTCACACTACCGCAGCAGAACGCAAAGTTTTGCTGGCGTGCGGCGCGGCGGCGGGAATGTCCGCTACGTTTAATACTCCGATTGCCGGAGTCATTCTAGCCATCGAGCTTCTGCTCTTTGAATTCAAGTCACGTTCCTTCATTCCGCTGGTGATCGCGAGCACGCTGGCGACAGCGGTTCACATGCAGTTCCTCGGCGCTGGGCCGATGTTCACCGTCACCTCTATGGATTTCGGAATTCCGAGAGCACTGCCGTTCTATCTGATTCTGGGCGTGATTTGCGGCCTTGCGGCGGTCGGATTCAGCCGGTTGCTGTATTGGACTGAAGATCAATTCGAGAAGCTGCCCGTTGACGAACTCTGGTGGCCAGCGATCGGCGCGCTTGGGCTCGGAATCATTGGTTACTTTGTGCCGCGGGTCCTCGGCGTGGGATACGACACGATCAGCGACATCTTGAACGCGAACCTCGCGCTCAAACTCTTGATCATTGTGATGATCGCAAAGGCGATTGCCCTCGTGATCTCGTTGGGATCGGGAACCTCCGGCGGGTTGCTGGCACCCATGTTCATGTCGAGCGCAGCGCTAGGCGGGGCATTCGCGATTGGCACAAACCATTTGTTCTCGGGCGCGAACTTGTCACCCGGAGCATTTGCCCTGGTCGCCATGGGCGCGGTTTTCGGCGCAGCGTCGCGCGCGACGTTCTCGTTCATCATCTTCGCATTTGAAATCACGCGCGACTACAACTCCGTGCTGCCGCTTATGCTGGTCAGCGTGATAGCTGATGGCATCGCGATGATCTTAATGCCGAGCGCGTCAATCATGACGGAAAAGCTCGCTCGACGTGGTCTACGCATCCACCAGGACTATGAGGCCGACGTACTGCACCAGGTCGTGGTCGCCGAAACAATGGATTGCGACGTGCCAACGCTGCCCGCGAGTATGCGGGTCGGAGAACTAGCCGCACGCATTGCGAAACATGATCCGGTGGTGAGCCGGCATCAGGGTATGGTCATCGTCGATGCTGAAGGACGACTTGCCGGAATAATTACGCGCGCGGATGTACTGCGGGCACTGGACCAAGATCCCCTAGGGGAAATGACTGTACTCGAGGGCGGCAGCCGAAAGCTGGTCGTAACCTATCCTGATGAGAGCCTGCACGAAGCTTCGGCCAAGATGCTGCGTAACAACATCGGCCGCCTGCCGGTCGTGGAGCGAAGCGATCCACGAAAAGTTGTCGGTTACTTAGGAAGACCCGGAATCATGGTGGCACGGCTGCGGCGGCTGGAGGAGGAGCATGTGCGAGAGCCCGGATGGATGAAAGGCGTTTCTAGACGCTGATGTGGTCGAAGTCTTGTTCCAACGGATGGTGAGCTGTGAAAGGGTTCGGAAATAACCAGCTATCAGTTGCCAGTTCTCAGTTGTCAGTGCTTAGTGGCTGGGATCAGGATCGACATTGCTGATGTGAGGCTCGGCTTTCTCTGCTGCCGCAATCAGCGGCCGTAAAGCTTGCACAGAAACTCCAAGTGTTCCTCCGGAGAATCCATCGATAAATGCGGCGTTAACTCCAATTACCTGGCCCTGAGCGTTGAACACAGGTCCGCCGCTGGCGCCGTGTGCCGTGGGCGCGTCGTAGATCAGCTTGTCTCCAACCACGTCGCCCAGGTGTCCGCAGGTCGCAGACGGTCTGATAAGCGAAAGCGCCGCTAATTCGTTCGCCGCGCCAATATCGTCGCGGCGGTATGCCAGCCGCTCATAAACCGCTTGCGGCGACTTCGCTACCATTCCCACCACGCCCATGGGGTAACCGACAACTGAAACGAGGTCCCCAGGATTCGGTGGGTCGCCGGCGAGAGGTAATGGTCGAAGCTGCTCGACAGCTTGCGAATCATCCACGCGAAGCACAGCCACATCTCCATAAGCTGACAACGCTGCGGGCGTTACGTTTACAGCGGTAGACGATCCAGGGAAAAAAGCGACCAGTTTTTCCAGTTGCGGAGTTGCGCCTTTATTCATCAGCGCATTAGACTCCGCATCTCCGTACCAAGGCTCCGCGACGTGCCGATTGGTTGCCAGCAGTCCTCGCGAGACGACAAATCCAGTGCCTGAGATGCGAGCGCGCAGCGCAGGTTTCTGTTGCAGAAAACCCACGCGATAAACGCCAAAGATGTAGCAAATTGAGTTGCGATAACGATTCAGGACCATCGCCGGCATGGCCTGTTCCTGCTTGAGTAGGTCCACTTGCAACGTGAGCTGCTGAACCTGATTTTTGAGATCGTCCGTGCGCAGATCATCCGTGCGCCGCTCATCGGTGCGCGCCGGTTCGTGATAGTGAACGGCTAGAATCGCGCCCGCCAATAGAAAAACGCCAATGACAGCTTGAATAGTCCTCTGCCAAGCGGCGCAAACGGGTTCTTCTTGCGATAAAGATTGATGTTCGTCCATAGACGCGAAATCTGCCGCTGACGGGCGATTGGGGAGGAAAGCCGAGGGCCCGGTAGCCGGTGTGAGCTACTATCTTGCCGCGAGCAAAGCAAGGGTTCTAGGGTACGGAAGACAATGTACGGCTGGTCAGAAGATTTGTTTTTTCTTAGGCTTGGGACCCTTTAATTCTCTCGGATTGGTCCCGGAAGGCTGAAAAATTGCCCGAGGCAGCTGTCCGCCAGGACAAAAGCCGCCAGCTTTCGCTGGCGGCTCAAAAGTTACCGGGCTTCGCTCGGCTGGACGAGGCATAGCCTCGTCCCCACACGAACTAGTTCTCGTATAGCAGCACGCCTTCGGTCTTCTCCGAATCCACCGGGCGATAGTACAGCTTATCGCCTTCGAGGAAGACCTCGATGAACGCCGGGCGCGTGGTGATCGTGCCCTGGATCAAAGCCTCCGAAAGCGGATCTTCAATGTATTTCTGGAGCGCCCTGCGCAGCGGGCGCGCGCCGTAGCTGCGGTCGGTGAGCGTCTGGTTGAGTATCCACTTCTTAGCCTCGTCGGTTACGGTCACGGTAATCGACTTCTGCGCCAGATTCGTGTTCAACTGCGTGACCATAAGCTCCAGTATCTGGATCAGGTCGACCTCGCTGAGCGCGTTGAAGATGATGACTTCGTCAAGCCGGTTCAGGAACTCAGGATTAAACGTTCGCTTGACTTCGTTCTTCACCAGATCCTCGACCTTTTCGGAGATCATTTCTTCTTTAGTTGATTGGAAGCCGAGACCCTCGCGCTTTTGCAAATGCCGCGCGCCGATGTTCGAGGTCATGATGATGATCGTGTTCTTGAAATCGACGGTATTGCCGAGACCGTCAGT
>DAIMDJ010000284.1:0-4248 GCA_036725905.1 Terriglobales bacterium | reverse complement strand
ACCAGCGAAATAGCAAGGAGCTCGCAGGTTCCGATAATCACTCGAGCTGCAAGCGCAAGCAGCGGCAATGGTATCCGTCGTCCGAGAAAGTTCCCGATTCGCCCCGCGATCATCCGCAGGTCTAGCCGGAACTGTACAATCTTCGGCGCTAGGGCGTAGTCATAGCCGGTTGAATCCAGATATCGCAAACCTCTCCGGATCGGCTCTAGCGTTCTCTCCAGCAGCGGAATCCCAACGGCTGCCACCAGCCACACGCACAAGAACGTAAGCTCGAAGCTGGCGCCGAACAGCACGCGCGGATCGGCCACCATCAACGCCAAAGCAGCCGCTCCTATGGCGTTTAGCATGGATTTCTCACGATACAGCCATCGCGCACACAGGTACACGACCAGCATCAGTGTGGCCCGCCAGATGGGAGGCCCGACGTTGGTCAGCACAGCGTATGAAACCGTAAGTACGATCGTGGCAATGCCCGCGACCAATTCCCCCAACCGCAGGCGTCGCAGAGTCCAAAACGTGACCATCGCCAGGATGCTCACGTTCATCCCCGAAACCACCAACACGTGGTAGGTACCAGAGCGCTGGAAATCCACGCGAGTTGAGCGGTCGATGAACGCATCTTCCCCAATGACCATGGCATCCATCAGCCCGGTATCTCGAGGCCAAAGCGCATGAACTTTCTTGATGACGCTGCGATGAACCCGGCTACGCCAAAACTCCGGCCGGCTCCCCACAAAACCGGGCAGCGCTTCAATGTTCTCAGCCTTGGTGGAAGCGAGCGCTGCAATGCCGTGCTCGGCAAGATATTCGCGATAATCAAATGCTCCGGGATTGCCAAAGTTTCGCGGCGCAACCAGCTTTGCCGGAAACCGAAGCCGCTCCCCATAACCAAACAGCCTCATCGGAGCAGCTTCTTTGCTGTTCGTACTTTCCTTCTGATAAATGCTGACGCGAACTCCGAAATGACCTGTCACTGGCTGATCGCCGGCAGTGATCTGTTCAGTTTCGACGTCGAGGCGTTGCCGCAAACCTCCAATTCCGTCATCGCGCAGATTTCCTTCGGCAGTGACGTGCGCCGTGACCAGAACTTCGTCATTCCCGAATTGCACGTAGTTGGTGCCGCAAGCGCCGCCCGAGTTCCTCACCTGGACGCCAAGGGCTCCGGTAATAAAAATCGCGGCCAGCCCAAGCACGACCGCAATTTCGGCTCGGCGGCGCAGAAAATATATTGCTGAACTACTGAATACGATGAACGCGACCATCCACCAGAGCGGAGGCCGCCAGGCATAAACGCCAATCACGAGGCCGGCAGCATAAGCCAGCGCCGCCCATAACAGCGGCTGCCGTCCGCAAGATCGCGAAAGCTGGGAAGATCCCGCGCTGGATGTCTGATTCACAGATACGGCATGGAATGTGAAAGCGCCGCAGAATGACAACGCTTCATTTCACCAACTGGAACACGCTTTCCAAGTGATAAGTCTGCGGGAACAGATCGACTAAGTGTGCCTTCTCTAGCCGGTATCCTCCGCTGGTGAGCGCTCTCAAGTCGCGCGCCAGCGTCGCCGGATCACACGAAACATACGTTATTCTCGGCGCACCCAACGCGACCAGCCCGCGAATAACGCCCTCGCCCAACCCACTCCGCGGTGGATCGACCACTACCAGATCAATCTTCAATTTTCCGCCGAACTTATTCAAATACTGCTCCGTCGTGGCGCGCACTGCCTTCACATTCGAGGGCGAATTGTATAGCAGATCGCTATGGGAAGTCGGTGACGATTCGACCGCAATTACACGCTCGAATTCCCGATTTAGAACTGAGGAAAACAGGCCTACCCCGGCGTAGAGATCCAAGGCGGTCCGTCCAGACCGTCCTTGCGTCACAATCTCAACTAGCTCGTCGGTCAAATGCCTGTTGGTTTGAAAGAACGATCCTGCACTTACGCGATAGTTCGCTCGCGCAGTCCGATAATTGATCTCTTCGGCCCCGCTGACCGCCAGCCGTTCCGGTTGCATGCCCGCCCGCATTGCATTTCGGAAAACCACCACGCCCGCAATCTCTGGGAAACCCGCTCGTACTTCCCCGGCCCAGCGCGCGATGCTGTCATCGTCTGACGCAACATACGCCTCCACGAGAAGCTGGCTGTCGTCAGCATTGGCGAAAAACTCAATCTCCTGAATGCCAGCCGGCAGCTTGCCAGCACGTCCTAGCTCCCAAAAACCACCAATTGCTCGATTGATCAGCGGAGAACTAATTGGACATTGCTCCACCGGCAACAACTCATGTGAGCCGAACTTGTAATACCCCAGGGCAAACTCAGAGGTCTGCACGCGCAGCCGAGTGCGATTGCGATAATTCAAGGCAGGTGAGGGGTGAATGCTCAAATCGATTGGCAATTCCAGCTTGGCGATGCGCCGCAGATTCTCTTTCAGAATGGCTGCCTTAATTTCGAGCTGATGCTCGTAGCTGGCGTGCTGATAATGGCATCCGCCGCAGCGCTGAAAATATGGGCAAGGCGGAGGTACACGATACGGCGACGGTTGAAGAATCTGCTCAGCACGCGCTCGAGCAAAGCCGGGCTTTTGTTCAAGCAGGGAAGCCTCAATCTCCTCCGCGGCCAAAACAAAAGGAGCGAACACGGCTTTGCCAGGCCCATGTTCGTCGGCAGGCAAGCGGGCCAGGCCATCGCCACCATAGACAAGTTTTTCGATGATCAGGCGCAAGTTAAGATTCTATCGGACCAGGAACGAGAGAGGGTCAGCTAGAGCGAGGCCTGGATCACATATAAAACAAACTCAGCCTTGGGATGCCGTACTCTTCTAGCAGCTTCTTGTAGACATATTGTTTCTGTAATTGTCCAATCTGCGCGGCAGGCATCTTGCTGCGATATGGAGCCAATTCGCGATCAGCCTGTGCGCGCACAGAAACAATCTCATCATCCATCACAGCGGCGAGCAGCACAGCAAACAACTTTTCCTCCTGCACGGTCAACCTAAGCTCAAGATCCTCCAGCTTCGGCAGAACAGATTTGCCTTCGATTTCAGCAGCCATTTCTCTGAGTGTGCCCGCAATCTCTCCCGCAACTGCTTCGGGCAAAATCCCCGGTCGTGACGGAAGCTTGGCGGATTCAAGTTCCGTCGCGTTACGCCGAAGAAAGTGCACGATTTCAGCAGAATCGAATCCGGCTTTAGTTTTCGACTCGCGAGGTGCTCCTACCGCCGCCTCCTTCATTTCCCCGGCTGCGGCCAGCACCTCCTGCGCGCAATAGGCGAGACTGTTCACTTTGCGACGTCTAGAAGGCCTCTTATCGTACCGTTCGAAAGCCGCATCAATCCCCCGCAAGACGGCCTCTTGCGGAATGCCCGCATCTTTCCATGTCTCGATCAGTGCCCAATCCAACGTGGAAAGCAGCAAAATGCCGCCTCGCCGGCGCTGAAAGTGCTCTTCAATTTCGGTGAAGTAGTTGAAATAGTTTTCCACGAAAACTCAGCGGGACCGTGGTTTGTTTCGCGGCCACGGTTTTGAAGGATTGGCAGCAACAGCGGCACTGCGAGAAGGCTTGAGTACTGGCGCGTCACGCCCCGCCTTCGCATTCCTTTCCCAAATGATGCGTAGGCCCTCCAGCGTCAACAAATCGTCCACCTGCTTGATATGCCTGGATCCCTTGCCGATCAGCGCGGCCAAGCCGCCGGTCGCAACAACTCGGGTTTCCTCGCCCATTTCTTCGAGCAGCCGCTCCAGAATTCCATCTACCAGGCCCAAATATCCATAATAAAGCCCAGATTGCAGGCTGCCGACAGTAGTCGTACCGATCACTCGCGTGGGTTTGCGAATATCCACTCGCGGCAAGCGCGCTGTGTTTTCGAACAGCGCGTCCGCCGAAATTCCGATGCCCGGGCAGATCACGCCGCCCATGTACTCCCCTTTCGAGGAGACACAGTCGAATGTCGTCGCAGTTCCGAAATCCACCACCACGCATGGCCCACCATACTTCTCAAAAGCGGCAACCGCATTCACGATGCGGTCTGCCCCCACTTCCGCGGGATTTTCATACAGCACAGGCATTCCAGTCTTCACCCCAGGCTCGATGAACAACGGTTTGGTATTGAAATACCGTTCGCAAACTTGTCGAAGTGTGGAATCAAGAGGAGGGACAACCGAGGAAACCACAATTCCGTGAACTCCCTTGACCTCGATCTTATCCATGGAAAATAAATTCCGGAAAAGAACGCCGTATTCATCCACAG
>DAIMDJ010000283.1:0-4256 GCA_036725905.1 Terriglobales bacterium | reverse complement strand
CGCTGCCGGACACTTCTCCACTTCCTGCTCGATGGCTTGGGTCAGCTCGGCAATCGTCGGAGTCAGTCGATCGAGCAACTCCAGCAGATCGTGTCGTCGCCGGCTCGCCCATCGGGCTAACCGAAACCCCTCCAGTTGTTTCCGTCCGGCTTCCCGAAATAACTTCTTCCTGCAGCGTAAGCCTTCGTTCAATGCCACGGCTTGCAACTGATTCATCATCCGCGTGCGCGCCTGTACCAAGCGGTGTCGGTGCCACAGCAGTTGCCGCAGATCACGATTCTCCCAGCTCGGCACCCAGATCTGCGGAAAGCGATCTTCCAGCAGCAATTGCAGAATCAGCTGCGCATCCTGGCGATCCGTCTTCTGCTTGCGAACTCGCTTGGTACGGATCACGGCGGCGTCCCCGATCCACAGCTCGAAGTTCAGCACCGCCAGCAACCGAATTTTCTAACCTGCTCGTAATCCAGATCGCGTGCTATCTGGGACTGGTGCCGTCGGAGGATTCCTCGCCAAATCCCGCGACTTGAACAGCTCGCCACCAAGCGTGTACTTTTAGGTACCAACCTGGGACATTCGGCTTTGATCCACACCCCACCTTCCCGGTCTTCGAACGTCATTCTCTGGAGACGGTCTGCGCGTGGCGCGTGCCTTTTCCTGCTTGCCGTTCTGGGGTGCCTGCAAGCCAGCGCGCAACAGAAGCCCGCGTCACCACTCGACGAATTTGAGCGGCGATTTGCCGCTGCGAACTCGGCGAAGGAGGCGGGTGACTTGCCCGCTGCCGCTGCCGCCAGCGAGAAGATAGTCGCCCTCGGACTCCGCGAAATGGGAAAGTTGCGCCTCTTTGAAGCCGCATATCCCGAGGCCGCCAGGTTCTCCCGCAGGTCCCTCGAGTTCGAGGATGTTGCAGATGCGCACGTCGATCTCGCTGCTGCCAACTTGTTTACCAGCCGGTTGGACGAAGCACTCAAAGAGATCAGCCAGGCTCTTGCCGCCGATCCGCGCAACGCCACGGCCTGGACCATTCAGGGCCAGGCGCAGATCAAGAAAAAGGACTACCGCGCCGCGGTGGAGTCTTTCCAGAAGTCCCTCGAGATTCGTCCCGACCGCGAAACCAGCTACGGTCTCGCCAGTTGTTTGCTCCGATTGAAAGAGAAGGAAAAGGCCGCGGCCATTTTCCAGCAGATGACGGTGGCGTCCGGTGATCGCAGCAGCCTGCATCTCTTGTTCGGCGTCGCTTATCGAAATGCCACCCTGTACGGCGACGCTATCCGGGAGTTCCAGCGTGCGCTCTCACTCGATCCCAAAGTTCCAAACGGCCACTACTTTCTCGGCCTGACCTACTTGATGCGGAACGAATGGGTGCTCACGCCGGAGGCCCGCCGGCAATTTCTCGAGCAACTGCGAGTCGACCCTAGAAATTTTTTTGCGAACTATCTCCTGGGCTATATGGCGTTCAGTTCGAACCAGCCGCAGGAGGCGGATCACTATCTGGGGGAGGCGGCGAGATTGAATCCGTCTTCATCGGAAGCCTGGCTGTACTTGGGACTGAATGCCTACCGCCGCAAGGAAAATCAGCGCGCGGAGCGGCTCTTCCGGAAGGCAATTGCACTCGCCGAACGTAGCGGCGTAGACGCTCACAACGATATCCGGAAGGCCTACACCAGTCTTGGCCGGATCCTCATTGCTTCCGGAAGAGCAGCGGAAGGGGAGCGATACTTCGAAAAGGCGCGCGCGATTCAGCAAAACATCATCGCCGACAACCAGGAAGGGAGTGGCATGGGTGATTCGGGTGGATCCGGAGTTTCTTCAGCCGATGTCCCCAGCCTTCCGCAAAACGAGCCGCCGGTTCCTCTGGGGGGGACGGGCAAGGATGCGGCCACGCCGTTAGGCAGCAACGCGCTGTCGCACGCCAAGCTGACGCAGGGCCAGGAGAGACAGGCAGCGGCCCAGGAAGAATTCTTGCGTTCTGTTCTGGGCGGCGCCTTCAATGATCTGGCCACGGTCGAAGCAATGCAGGAGCAGTATGCCGTAGCTCTCGGACACTACCAGGAAGCGGAGGGATGGGATCCCAAAGTACCCAACCTGATGCGCAATCTCGGGTTCACGGCCTATCGCGCCGGGAACCAGCCGGAAGCAATCCGGGCATTGCGAAAGGCGCTGGCACTTGCCCCGGGTGATGATGCGGCTCGCGCGGTTCTGCGAGAACTGGGGACTACTGTCCCCGGGCAGGTTCCGCAAAAGAAGGAAGACAAGAAGCCATGAACTTGAGCGCGACGGACAGCAATTGAATCCGCAACCATTACTTTGCATTCGCGTCCTGCTCGTCGGCGCAGCGGTGCTGCTTGCACCGATGGCTTTGAGTCAGGAGCAGCATCCGGCCGCGCCTCCTCCGCCGCCGAACGCCAAGAAGGTTCAGTGCAAAGGACGTCCGGTACCGCAGCTGGAGGACGTCACGGAGAAGGCAGGTATCCGTTTCCGCCATATCGCCAATCCGCTGAGCACATACATTGTCGAGTCGATGAGCGGCGGCGTCATTCTGTGGGATTACGATCGCGATGGCTGGCTGGACATCTATTTCACGAACGCGCCTACCATCGAGATGGCCCTGCGCAAGGAATCGGCTCGCGGAGCACTCTACCATAACAACCACAACGGCACATTTAGCGATGCGACGGACAAGTCAGGCCTGGCGGCGCCTTGCTTCGCCATGGGCGGCGCAGTGGCCGACTACAACAACGACGGCTGGCCAGATCTGTACCTGACGTGTCTCGGCGGAAATGTTCTGTTTCGCAACAATGGGGATGGCACGTTCACGGATGTCACCGCGAAAGCCGGCGTTGCGGACGGTCGCATGTCTGTTGGTGCGGCTTTCGGAGATTACGACCGCGACGGATTCGTGGACCTGATGGTGGCCAACTATGTCGACTTCCAACTCGACCATCTGCCCCCGTTTGGCGGCAAGTCACTCTGCAAATATCGCGGTATCGATGTCTATTGCGGACCGCGCGGATTGAAGGGCGCAGGCGATTCGCTGTTCCACAACAACGGCGATGGCACGTTTACCGACGTTTCCAAGGCCGCCGGCGTGGATGACCCGCACGGTTACTACGGTCTCGGTGTCGTTTGGGCCGACTTCAACAACACCGGCTGGCCTGACATCTACGTGGCCAACGACACGCTGCCTAACTTTCTTTACCGCAACGACGGCAAAGGCAAGTTCACCGAGATTGGCCTCGAATCCGGCACCGCGTTGAGCGAGACGGGCTCTGAGCAAGCCTCCATGGGAGTTGCCCTCGGCGACTACCTGCACAATGGACGTCCTTCCATCTACGTGACAAATTTCGGCGACGACTATAGCGACCTGTATCGCAACGACGGGAACTGGATGTTTACGGATGTCTCTTATGCGTCAGGGGTAGCCTTGCCCTCCTTTCCTCTTGTGAAGTGGGGCGATGCATTCGTGGATCTCGACAACGATGGCTGGCTGGATCTGGTGGCGGTGAGCGGTCATGTCTATCCGCAAATGGAAAAGGTGCCTGCCAGCGGTGGTTACGCGCAGACCAAGCTGCTCCACATGAACCAGAAAGATGGCACCTTCTGTGATGCCGGCAATCTGGCCGGACCGGCTCTGGAAGAAAGACGCGTGTCACGGGGCCTGGCGGTCGGGGATCTGTTCAACGACGGCAATGTGGACGTCGTGGTCGAGGATCTCGATAGCGCGCCGATGATCCTACAGAACCACGGTGTTTCCGGACGCCACTGGGTGAGTCTGGAATTGGCGGGTACCAGGAGCAATCGCATGGCAATCGAGGCGCGCGTTAAGATCGTGGCCGGAGGGATGACGCAGACCGACGAGGCTCGCAGTGGCGGTAGTTACATCTCCCAGAGCGATTTCCGTTTGCACTTTGGGCTAGGGTCGGCAGAGAAGATTGAGTCGCTGGAGGTCCGCTGGCCTTCCGGGAAAGT
Source organism: Terriglobales bacterium (assembly GCA_036725905.1). Lineage (GTDB taxonomy): Bacteria > Acidobacteriota > Terriglobia > Terriglobales > Acidobacteriaceae > QIAB01. The sequence goes on along the minus strand of DAIMDJ010000283.1, from coordinate 290 downwards.
TGAGACGTTCAAGAACCTCGCAGCCGATCGCTTCTATGCCCTGCTGGAAGGGGAAGGGGTCGTTCCAGCAGAGCGGATTCGGCCGGTTTCCCACATACCGCGCTGCAAGTAAACCTAATGCCGCGGGAACTTCGATGTTGCTCGACCGGCCAAATTCCTAAAGCGCTCTTCCTGGAAAAATCAGCGGGCAAAGATCGGTTCCAGATTCTGCGTTGCGACCGCGAGCGGATTACCGCCTGACTAGTCGACCAAATCAGTAGAGAAGAATTGCCACCCAGTACATGCCGCTC
>DAIMDJ010000282.1:0-4261 GCA_036725905.1 Terriglobales bacterium | reverse complement strand
TTACTTCTTGCTAAAGTATTGTAAGCGAACAGGAACCCGCGGCCAGTGAACGTTTACGTCTATTTTCTTGAGGAGCACTGTACGAATGGGCAGGTTATACGGAGCATGGACTATTGTGTCCGGCGGCCGATGAGCAAGAGCTCTTCACCTGCCGAGGAAGAATCCAGAAACAGCGCAGCACAGTTATCGACAATCCAGTCGGAGCCGGCTTGTTGAAGTTCGTCGTCGCTGGCGGTCGTGCGCAGAGCCAGGACGCGCGCACCTGCCGCTTTGCCGGCGCGAATTCCCGCGGGAGCATCTTCAACGACAATGCAGTCACGTGCGGGCAAACCGAGGAATTGCGCACCTTTCAGATAGGGCTCAGGGTCTGGTTTTCCATGTTTCACATCGCTTGAAGTGACTAGATGCCTGGGCTTCGGGAGACCAGCCGCATTGATGCGAACGCCGGCCAGAGGCCTAGTGCAGGAGGTGACGATGGCCCAGCGCTGCAAAGGAAGCGCTTGAAGCAATTCCATCGCGCCGGGCAAAGGGATGACTCCATCGACGTCAGCGATTTCACGGCGCTCAACTTCGCGGTCTTCGACGGCGTGATCGGCGTGCGGCAGAAGTTCACGTATTGTCGCAATACTTGGCCGTCCATGCGCTTCCCTTACGACTTTGTCAGGGTCGAACCCGTGCTCACGCGCCCAGCCCGCCCACACACGCGCAACCGCAGGCGTCGAATCCACTAAGACGCCGTCCAGATCGAAGAGTAGTCCGCGACACTTTATCGGAATCATCTATCAATGATAATTCGAACACGCGAAACGTTATGCAGAAACCGCGTAATTTTCAGGGAGAAATAACCAAGTACAGAATGTTTGGGGTGGGAGACGGGGATCGAACCCGCGACATTCGGTGCCACAGACCGACGCTCTACCAGCTGAGCTACTCCCACCATCCGCGGAACTAGCTTAGTTTACGCTATTTCCAGCGTGTCGAAAAGCGGCCGGATACGTTTCACTTGGGACCCAGGCGGGAAGTAATTCCGCTTATGCCGGCTCGCAAAACACTCGCTCCCGCGAGACTTATCTTTCAGGTTGCAACCAGGAAACCACGGCGCCACGAACTTCCCGCGTATTGTTAAACTGATTTGACAGGAAACACGTCCCCGCGCATGAGCCCTAATCAAACGGACCGGCACCATTTCGAGCGGCAGATCGTTTATGCTCGCCCGATTTTTGTTTTGCTGGCGCTGCTGGCCGTTCTCGAACAGCCACCTACGCGAGGAGGGCGGCGCTCGGCGTCATTCTTGGTTGCTTATCTGATCGTGGCGCTCCTCGTCACCCAACTAGAACGGCTTCTGCGCAAACGTTCCTGGCACTTGCCGCTGGCCAGCGACCTTCTTGCCCTAGCTTTCTTCATGTACATCAGTCCTTCCACAGTTCCGGTTTGGTTTCCGTATATGTTTCTTTGTTATGCGGCCGGCATTCGCTGGGGAGTGGAATTAACATTGCCGCTGGCTGGAGCGCTCTCGCTGATTCTGGTTTTGCTCACGGCCGTAAAAGGTGAAATCCATTGGGTGCGCGTGGCCTCTTGGCTTGGGCTCACCATCGGTACTTTTGCGGGTGGCGCGGGCCTCGCCTTTCTGGGCGATCGCAACCGCCGATTCTCTTCGCAGATTGAGTTTTTCTCCAGAATCAACGCAACCATGCAAGTGGACCAGGGGCTGGCCGAATCGTTGCGCCTGTTCCTTGAAGAACTGGCGACCACGTTTAGCGCCGGGGAGGCACTCCTCCTTTACCGCGATACGGATCTTGAGCGCATTTTCCTCTGGCGCTTGAAATCAGGAGAAAGCGAGCGCCTGGTTCCAGAAAGCATGCCCCTGGCGCGTACGGACGGCTTCCTCCTGGACGATATGGACGCCACTATCTGTTGGAACTCTCTAGGGGGACCCGGCTCAGGGTTTGGTTGGGATCGGCGGGATGGCTGACCTATCAAGAACCTGCCTCGGCTGCCCGGTCCGGCACAGCAGGAGTTTAAAGTTAGCTCCTTTGTGACTGTGTCATTTGACCAGGGGGGCCAGCCGACCGGGCGAATATTTCTTCTAAATGGGCGTAAGCCATTCCAAAAGCAGGACTTAGCCTGGCTTGAAAGCATCGCCGCGCATGTCTCTCCCGCTCTTGAGAACATCTTTCTTTTGAGGCACTTACGGGCTCGAGCCATCGAAGCTGAACGCAGCCGCATTGCGCGTGACCTCCACGATGGTATTCTTCAGACCCTGCTGAGCATTGAAATCCAGCTAGATGTTCTGCGACGCCGGTTGCCCGCCGCCCCTGATCAGGCCGTTAGCGGCCTTGCCAGCCTCCAGCAGACCGTTCGGAACGAGGGTGCCGAGCTGCGCCAGACTGTCACCGACCTGCGTCCGCTGCGTGTGCAGAGCGCCGATCTCGTGGACCTGATGCGGGGCTTCGCCGAGCGGTACCGCAACGAATCGACGGTCGCCCTGGATTTGCTGATCGATTCCGCCCAGTTGCGCGCGCCCGACCGCGTCTGCCGAGAGATTTTCCAGATTTACCGAGAAGCACTCAACAACATAAAAAAGCATGCCAAGGCTTCCCATGTCGTGGTAAAACTGTCGCAGGATGACAGCCGTCTAGTACTCGTTGTAGATGATAACGGTGAAGGGTTTAGCTTCGCCGGCCGGTTTACCGGCGACGAGCTGGATCGGCTGCGGTTGGGTCCCATTTCCATAAAGGAGCGTGCGCGCACCGTGGGCGGGGTTTTGACTGTCGAGTCAAACCCAGGACATGGAGCGCGTCTGACGATCGAAGTCCCGCTCGGATGACGGGTTTCAGGGTCTTACTAACCCTGACATGAACATGGCCAAAACAAAACAGCAGATACGGGTACTACTAGCCGATGACCACGCGATCTTTCGCGATGGCTTGAGGAAGCTTCTCGATTCCGACGAGGACATCACGATTGTCGGCGAAGCGCAGAACGGCGCCGAGTGCATCAAGCTCCTCGCCAAGCTCAAGCCTGACATTCTTCTGCTCGATCTGCGCATGCCGGATAAAGACGGTTTAGCCGTTCTCGAAGAAGTCAATTTCGATACGCTGCCCACCCGCGTGGTGGTTTTGACTGCTGCGGAAGATGATCGCGACGTGGTTCGCGCCATGCGCCTTGGCGCGCGCGGCGTGGTGCTAAAACAGTCCGCCACCGATCTCCTGGTAAAAAGCATCCATCGCGTGCATGCCGGTGAAATCTGGCTGGACAACCGCATGACCGCCGAGGTCATGAAGGCGTTTTCAAAGTCCAGCGAAGCGGGCCCGCGCCGCGAAAAGCCGTTGCTCAGCGACCGCGAGAAAGAAATTGTGCAGCTCGTCGCACAGGGCTTTCGCAACAAGGAAATCGGCGAAAAACTTTTCATTTCCGAGCAAACCGTAAAAAATCATTTGCACAATATTTTTGATAAGCTTGGCGTCTCCGACCGCCTTGAGCTGGCGTTGTACGCGATACACCACAGGCTTATAGACCAGTCGTAGCTCACGCTCGGCTCCTATCGTGGAGCTATTCACTGTAATATTGATCGTAATTCTGTTGTTCGCGCTAGCAGTGCGGTGGGTTGAGCCTGCTGCTTGAGCCTTCATGTCTGCTCGCTGTTGGAGCGTCGAAACCGATTAGGGTCTTTACCTTAGTGCTCTTTACTGTATTCACTTGCTACTGCTTAGGCCCTGTCATAATTACTTTTCTCTGCGTCCCCGGAGCTCCAGGATTTCTACTTGAAGTCGGTGAGCAGGCGAATCATGCGACTCCCAATCCCCAGCTTGGCCCGTGGCCCCTCTATTGAATCCAACAAGGAATTACTAGATTTCAACCCTAAGTTTCCCTCGGCCCGCGCAGTTATTCCATTCTTCGCTTTGCTCTTGTTGCTGTGCCCAGCAGCCTATTCACAAAGTGGTGCCAACACTGCTCCCGCCGATTTGGATACTCTGGTTCACGGTGCACAGACTATCCTTCGTGGACAGGTGACTTCGGCCAAAGTTGAGCCGCATCCTCAGTTTTCAAATCTGCAGACTGTCGTCGTTACACTAGCAGTCAATAGAGTGCTGAAGGGCGAGCCCGCTTCCACCATAACCTTTCGCCAATATCTTTGGGATGCTCGAGAGCTACCGGTGTTGGGGGGATACAAAGCCGCTGGTGAGCTTCTGCTCTTCTTGAACCCCGTCTCGCCCTACGGTCTCACAAGTCCCGTGGCCCTCGAACAGGGGCGGTTTCG
>DAIMDJ010000281.1:0-4261 GCA_036725905.1 Terriglobales bacterium | reverse complement strand
TAGCGCTTCCAGGTGCGAAAATTGCGAAAGATTTGGTTATAGGCAATTTTCGTCCCGTCGGGTGAAAACGAAGTCAGGCCGCCTTCCTTAACCGGCAGCGGTTCGGGAAGGCCCCCATCAATGCTCACAGTGAAGGGCCGCTTGATCCACCCATTGGTTGCATCGCGGCGGGAGAGAAATACAATTCGCTTGCTGTCGGGAGTCCAGGTCACTACTTCGTCGTGAATCCCCATGCGGTCGTTCAGCGGATGCGCGCTGCCCTGGTGAAACGTCAACTGCTTCGGCTGACCGCCCTCTGCGGGCATGACATATACGTTGAAATTGCCATCGTACTGGCCGGTGAACGCAATCCATTTGCCGTCTGGAGAGAACTTGGGGAAGAGTTCGCGCCCCGGATTGGTCGTGATGCGCCGCGCCGCGCCGCCTGACGTGGATGCCAGCCACAAGTCCCCGCCGTACATGAACACGACTTTGTCTTTGTAGATATCAGGGAAGCGCATGAGGCGGGCTTCCTGAGTATTCTGTCCGAGCGCCACGCAGGCACATGCCACCAGCCATAGCGCAACCCAGTTCTTCAGAGTAGACATTCCAGGCTTCCTCCGTGCGGGAGTCAAATTTGTTGGGAAAAGTCGGTGAACTTTCATCTCAGGCAAACGTGCGATTGTATCAGCTTGCCGCGCTCGTAAAGATCCTTGCGAGCAAGTTGCAACAAAGACACTTCGACTTTGTATTGGACGCCTCTTACGAAAGAAGGAAAGCTGTTTTGCAGGCGTTCCGCTTGACCCATCGCCTATAATGCCGTTTCCTTTCTTTACGAAAATGTCCACCAGACATGTCAAAGGACCCCGTGAGTTTCTCGCTGCATTTCTTGCGACCATAAGCATACTCAGTCTCACGGCGCGTGCCACCGAGCCGGAAAAAGCTCGCCTCACGACCGAGCAAGCGATCACGGTTCGCAAGTTAAAAGAGCTGCGCTGGTCTCCGGACGGCACCCGCCTGGCATTTACCGTGACTGAACCCCCAAAGGGAACCGACACGCGTAGTCATATCTGGATATTTGGGAACTCGGACGTCGAGCCTGTGCAGTTCACGACCTCCGCGAAATCGGAGAGCCATCCACGCTGGTCTCCCGATAGCAAGCGGCTGGCTTTTCTATCGGACCGTGAAGAATTTCAGCAAATCTATGTGATGCCCGCCAATGGCGGCGAGGCGCTGCCGCTGACCGAAGGCAAACGTTCCATAAAAGACTTCGAATGGTCGCCCGACGGTAAGCAGATTGCGTTTCTTGCTCCAGAAGCGAAAACCGACGCGGAAGAGAAGAAGGAAAAAGATAAGGACGACGCCAAGTCAGTCGATCGTGACGACAAACGTGATCACCTTTGGATGATCGACGTCGAATCACGAAAGACAAAGCAGCTCCTGGGCTCGCCTTGGAATTTCAGCGAACTTCAATGGCTGCCCGACAAAGAGCAGTTGGCCGTCACTGCCACAGATCATCCGGAATCCGACCAGGAAACCAACCGCATTTTTCTGGTCGACACAGCCGATGGAAAAATGCAGTCGCTTGCCGCACCGCGCGGTCCGTTCGAGGGCTTGCGAGTTTCATCCGATAAAACGCAGATTTCTTACGTCGGGGCGCGCGTAGACGGACCCGCTCCGCACGATCTGTTTGCGCAGTCTCTCTCTGGTGGAGCGCCACGCAACCTGAGCTCTGCGCCCCTTGATCGGCCAGTTGAGGCGTACGAATGGCAAACTGATGGCAAGCTGTTGGCCCTGACCGGTGATGGTTTCCGGAGCAAATTTTATGTAATTGATGGCACTGCTCACGCTGAACCTCTGCACGCCCCGCCGGTCTACATTTCCAGCTTCGCGCTATCAAGCTCCGGGCTTTTAGCATTCGTAGGCGAAAACATGCATCGCCCCCCAGAGTTATTTATATGGGACTTGAAATCATCTCAGCCACGCAGCGTATCGCATTTCAATCAAGCCTTAGCACAGCTCCCACTCGCGCAACCCGAGTTTCTCCGCTACCGCACTTTCGATGGCCGCCAGATCGAGGCAGCATTGCTTCGCCCGCCAGGAGCGGAGGCTGGCACAAAGCTCCCAACAATTTTTCTCATCCACGGCGGACCAACAGGGAACTGGTCTGACGAATACGAACCTTGGGCCCAACTTCTCGCTAACGCGGGCTATGCCGTGCTGTGCCCCAACATTCGCGGATCAACCGGGTACGGCTACGACTTCATGGTGCTCAACCGTGGCGACTGGGGCGGAGCAGATTTCAAAGACGTGATGGCGGGAGTCGATTACCTGATTGCGCAGGGCATCGCCGATCCCCAGCGCTTGGGCGTCGCTGGATGGTCTTACGGCGGATACATGGCCGAATGGGCGATCACGCAGACATCTCGCTTTAAGGCAGCGGTTTCGGGCGCTGGAATGTCAGATTTGGCCTCCGAGTTCAGCACCGAAGTTCATCCGGCTTACGATGAATGGTTCTACGGTTTGCCATACGAAAAACCAGATGGATTTCGCCACAGTTCGCCGCTCACATACATTAAGAATGCGCACACACCAACGCTAATTTTGCAGGGCGATGCCGATGTAATCGATCCGCTCGGCCAAAGCCAGGCTCTCTATCGCGCATTGAAACGCTATGGAGTAGAAACCGAGCTGGTCGTCTACCCGCGCGAGGGTCACGGGTTAAAAGAAGAGAAGCATCTGGTAGATCGTCTGAATCGCATTGTCGGTTGGTTCGACAAGCATCTGAAATAGTTCACAAGGAGACAATATAGGTGAACAGTCCAAAAAGCTTGTTACCGAGTTCGCCGCAGCGCAGAAGGTTTTTGCAGACCAGTGTTTTAGGAGGGATGACCGCAGCATTGCTGCCCGCCCTGGCAGGAGCGCGGGAGCTCGCTACCTCGACGCGAGCTCCCGACGTTAAGCCCTTCGAGCTGGACGAAATGACCATTGCCGATCTCCAGGCCGGAATGTCCTCAGGAAAATTCACTGCCCGTTCGATCACTGAGAAGTATCTGACGCGAATTGACGCGATCGACAAGCAGGGTCCGGCGATCAACAGCGTGCTCGAACTGAATTCAGACGCGCTCGCCATGGCCGATGCAGCCGACAAAGAACGTAGGGATAAAGGCGCGCGAGGTCCGCTGCACGGAATTCCAGTCCTGATTAAAGACAACATCGATACCGCCGATCGCATGGAAACCACGGCGGGATCGTTGGCGATGCTTGGATCGCGCTGTACAAAAGATGCTTTCGTTGTTCAAAAGTTGCGCGAGGCTGGAGCAGTTATTCTCGGCAAGACCAATCTCAGCGAGTGGGCGAACATTCGCTCCAGCCATTCCTCAAGTGGATGGAGCGGACGTGGCGGCCAAACAAAAAATCCTTACGCCCTCGATCGCAATCCCTGTGGCTCTAGCTCAGGCTCGGGCGCAGCCACAGGCGCGAACCTTTGCGCTGCAGCGGTGGGCACGGAAACAGATGGCTCTGTGGTTTGCCCTTCATCTGCGAACGGACTTGTAGGCATCAAGCCCACTCTCGGTCTCATCAGCCGATCAGGCGTTATTCCGATTGCCCATAGCCAGGACACGCCCGGTCCGATGGCGCGTACTGTGCGTGACGCTGCAATCCTTCTCGGCGCTTTAGCAGGTGTCGATCTGCGCGACAGCGTCACCGACGCCGCCAACGGAAAAATTGCCACCGATTACACGCGCTTCCTTGATCCCAACGGCCTGAAGGGCGCACGCATCGGCGTGGCGCGCAAATATTTCGGTTTCAGCGACGCCGTGGACTCGCTAATGAATGACCTGACCGATGAGATGAAAAGGGCCGGCGCCATCATCGTCGATCCCGCCGATCTTGATTCGCACGGAAAATTCGACGACACCGAACTCCTGGTCCTGTTGTACGAGTTGAAAACTGATCTAAACGCTTACCTCGCCGCTCGTCCCGGAGCGCCGAAAACATTAAAAGATCTCATCGACTTCAACGACCACAACAAAGATAAAGAGATGCCCTACTTCGGCCAAGACCTTTTCATTAAGGCGCAGGGAAAAGGCCCGCTTACTGAGAAAGAATATGTAACCGCCCTGGAGGCGAATCGCCGCCTCTCACGCAAAGAGGGCATTGATGCTCTCATGGACAAGTTCCACCTTGACGCAATCATGGCGCCCACCGGCAGCCCTGCCTGGATCACGGACTGGGTGGACGGCGACCATGCCGGCGGAGGCAGTTCGAATGCCGCCGC
>DAIMDJ010000280.1:0-4287 GCA_036725905.1 Terriglobales bacterium | reverse complement strand
GTTCCACTTCTAAGAGATCGCGTTGGGAACTAGAGGGCGGCCACGACAGGCCGCCCTTTTTTATTCAGAGTTAGGGAAACGGCCAGGTCGTAAAGCTGCGGCAAAAGGATGCAATGCAGATTCCTCGCTACTGAAGAGCTTGCCGAAAAATTCGATTTTGGGTGGCGCAGTGCTTCAGCGCTGCGATAAGTGCTTTGGGAAAATGCGGGTTTTAGCCTCTGCGGTGGCCAATGTGAGTTTTTCTTGCACAGGCTCTAAGCCGGCTCGGAGTGACAACACCACCCCTACCGCATCGACTCTTCTACTTCGGAAATCCAATCAGGGCGCTTTAGCACCTCGCGAGGCTTGGGACCATCCGCGGCTCCTACGATCCCATCGCGCTCCATCAGATCGATGAGATGAGCGGCGCGCCCGTAGCCGATGCGCAGCCGCCGCTGCAGCAGGGAAGTGGAAGCTTTCCCGAACTCCACCACCAGCCGAACCGCGTCGTTGAAGAGCGGATCGTTGTCTCCTTCCCCGGTCTCGTCGGCGCCCGCTTCTCCCGCTTCGCGCTCTTCTTTCGGAGGCTCAAGGAATTTCTGTTCGTATTCGGCTGATGCCTGAGACTTCCAGAACTCGACAACCGCTGCGATTTCCTTTTCCGTGACAAACGGCGCGTGCAGTCGATGCACGCGAGCCGATCCGGACGGCAGGTAGAGCATGTCACCGCGACCGAGCAGAGCTTCGGCGCCGTTGGCATCAAGAATGGTACGCGAGTCGACTTTCGTCGCAACCCGGAAAGAAATGCGTGCGGGGAAGTTGGCTTTGATCAGGCCAGTGATCACGTCCACAGAAGGCCGCTGCGTGGCCAGCACCAGGTGAATGCCGACAGCGCGCGCCATTTGTGCCAGGCGGGTGATGGATTCTTCGACATTGCCAGCATCGAGCATCATCAGATCGGCGAGTTCGTCGATGATAATGACGATGTATGGGATCGGGCGCTCTTCGGAATCTTCGGCAAACAGGCTGCGCGTGGCGTCTTCATCGAACAGCTTGTTGTACTGATCGATATTGCGGACACCTTTTTCCGCCAGCAGCTTCAGGCGGCGCTCCATTTCGCGGACGGCGTTGCGCAGCGCATTGGCTGCGAGTTTTGGCTCGGTAATGATCGGCGTGTACAAATGCGGCACACCTTCGTAATTGCCAAGCTCCAGCCTTTTGGGATCAACCAGCACCAGCCGCACCTGGTCGGGGGTCGCTTTATACAGAATCGACATGATCATGGCGTTAATCGCCACGCTCTTGCCGGTTCCGGTTGATCCGGCAATCAGCAGGTGTGGCATGCCTGCAAGCTCGGCAGTGACGATACGGCCGTTAATGTCCTTGCCTAGCGCCAGCGTGAGTTTGGATTTTGTACCGATGAATTCGGAAGACTCAATGTTCTCCCGCAACCAAATAATCTCGCGCTCGCGATTCGGGACCTGAATGCCCACGGTTGATTTACCCGCCATGCGCTCGATCAGAATGCTCTCGGCTTTGAGCGCGAGGCAGAGATCGTCGGTGAGATTTGTAATCCGGCTGTACTTAATGCCAGCCTCAGGCTTGTATTCGAACGTAGTCACAACCGGACCAGGATTGATCTGTGTAACCTGACCGTGAACTTCGAATTCCGCGTATTTGTCCGTGAGCACCTGTGCCAGCAGCTTCAATTCATCGGCATCAATAGCCCGCTGCTCGTCAGGGCGATGTAGCAGACTGCTGGGCGGAAGCTTGTATCCGCCCGCGATGCGCGGCATAGTGGTTTTAGGTTTGGTTGTGCTGTCAGCGCGCGCACTGACTTCAACTTCTGCCGCCGCAGCCTGAGGCTCAGATCGCACATCCGGCAGCGCCTGAACTTCCGATTCGTGCTCCATCCGCTCAATCCCCGTGCTCCGGACAGTAGCGCCAGCCTCCGGCCGGCTGTCGGGCGGGCGTCCCGCCCGCCCTTCGTCGGACTGCAATGCGGCCCGCGCGGGCACAAGTTGGGTGGTAACCATTGGCCGGGAAGCGCGGCGCTTATCCAATTCCTTCTGCATCCTCCGCTTCGCGCGCTCTTCCTTCCAATCCTTGTAGCGATCCCATAGCGCCATGGCGAACGCGAACCGTGTAGGCGCCCACACCTGAAGTGAAGCGAACGAGAATGCGGTCGAGAGATACAGAGCCACAGCCAACACCGTCGCGCAGACGATATATGCCCCGGCGAGATTAAAGTAATGGATGAGAACATCTCCGACCACACGGCCTAGCAGCCCTTCAATGGGGATTAAGCCCATCCAGCGTGCATGTCCCGGCAAAAGTGCCAGCAGCGCCGGAACGAAGATCAGCAGCCAGATTCCCCCGAGCGACTTTGCGATCGGAGACATGACTCGGCGCGAGCGGAACCATCGCATTCCCAACCCGATAGCGAATACGGGAATCAAAAATGCGCCGATGCCCCAGAACTGCAGCATCAAGTCAGCAATGACGGCGCCGACCAAGCCGATCCAATTGCGCGCCGCATGCGAGCCCGTCAGCACCGAAGCGCTGTTGAATGATGGGTCGAGCGGCGAATACGAGGCCAGCGCGAGAAAGAGGAGGAGCGCGGAGACGCACAACAGAAATCCGATCAGCTCGTTGAGCCGGCGGTTGTTAGTCGGGGCAAAAATCCGCGAGATGGATTTCATGGGTGCGTTGGACATCATTCGACACTACCGCCGAAGATGCCAAACTACGCCAGAGCCAGACGATTATGCCAAGAAGCTGGGCGGGGGACAATCGGTTGAGAGTATCGAGTTAGCTTCCCAGCAAAGCACACGTAGGGGCGGACGCCCCGGCTGCCTCTGGTCTAGACCGCCGCCCGGTTAGGCCGGGGAATTGTGCGCGGGCAAGATCGGAGTCGGGAGGCGACGGGATTTCGGACACGCTGTGCTGAACTTGTTGATGTTGCCGGTCGCTGGGAACTCTGTCCGCAGGTGTTCTCGACCCGCTGCCTTGAATTAAAAACCGGTGTTCGGCAAAAACAGCTCCGAAGGAGCGGAATAATTCAGCCCCGGACGTGAGTCCGGGGGTAACTGCGGAAACTGAACCACGCGCCCGAAGGGTGCAGTGGCACTCTCGACTGGCTCGCCTCGAACTAAGAGCCGCACGGAGGCTCGCCAAAAGCAGCTCCGAAGGAGCGGAATAATTCAGCCCCGGACGTGAGTCCGGGGTAACTGCGGAAACTGAACCACGCGCCCGAAGGGCGCAATGGCACACGGGGCGCGAGGTCAGATGGCTCAGATTACGAACATCAACTTCCCAGACGGGCAGCGTACCTCAGCACCAGCGCACCGACAATGATCCGGTAAATCGCAAATGGCGCAAAACCGCGTCTCCGCACGTATGCCATGAACCATGCCACTGACGCGTAGGCAACGATAAACGACACGACGAAGCCAATCGCCAGCACTAACCATTCGTGAGGATCAATCTGCGACACGCCGATCGGGTTCTCCCCTTTGCCGCGCAGCGATTTCAGAAGATCGTAGCAAGTTGCAACGACCATCGTGGGCATGGAGAGAAAAAAGGAAAATTCCAGCGCCGAAGCCCGCGACATACCTGCGAGTTGTCCGGCTGCGATTGTGGACATCGATCGTGATGTTCCCGGAAACACAGCCGACAAAATCTGACACGCCCCAATCCAGATCGCCTGGCCGAGGCTCATGGCTTCCATCTTCCAGATGTGAATGCGGCTGTACGGGGCGTCGGGGCCGGCGGCTTCGGATTTCGCGTTCATCGCGTCCACGATCCACATGACGATGCCGCCGACCAGCAGCGAAGTTCCCATAATGTGTAAGCTCTCGAGGTGTTTGCCGATGACTTTGGTCAACAAGAACGCCGGAATTGCAGTGACGACGAACGCGATCAGTGTCAGGCTGAGCGGGTGCGTGAATACAGTGCGGTCGCCGCGTTCGCCCCCCGGAAAAGTGGAGAGGAATTTTGCGATACGCGCGCGGAAGTAGACGGGGAGGCAGAGGATCGCGCCGAGCTGGATGACGATCGTATACATCTTCCAATAGCCGTTCGACAGGCTGATGTGCAGCAATGCTTCGGAAATTCTGAGATGGGCGGTTGAACTGACAGGAAGAAATTCGGTTAGCCCTTCGATGATCCCCAACAGCACAGAGAGCAGGTAGTCGTTCAACGTTCCTCCCTTAAATTCGGCAGTTGGCACTTGGCACTTAGCATTTGGTCATCCGGCTTTCGTGATAATCGTGGACGGCTAAATGCCGAGTGCCAAATGCTAACTGC
>DAIMDJ010000279.1:0-4291 GCA_036725905.1 Terriglobales bacterium | reverse complement strand
ATGGTGGAGAACAGTGGCACACATAATAAATCCTATTTCGCGTCGACCGGAGCAGTGATGATCGTGCCGCTGAGTCTGGCTTATCAGATGTAGACGCGGTGCAGCATTTCGGCGGCGCTCTCGTCGAGTAATTCGGCACGCCGAACCTCTTCGAAACGCGCCAGCAAATCATCCACGCGAAGCCGCTTCTTTTCGGCTCCGTGGAAGTCCTGAATGATGCGGCCGCGGTGCATCATGATGAGGCGGTCGCCAAGGTTTGCGGCCTGCTGCATAGAGTGGGTCACCATAAGGGTCGTCAGCTTGTCGCACCTGATAATGGTAGCGGTGAGCGCAATCACCTGATCGGCGCTTTTGGGGTCCAGCGCAGCCGTGTGCTCGTCGAGAAGCAGCACTTCCGGGCGCAGCCATGTTGCCATAAGCAGAGTTAATGCCTGCCGTTGGCCCCCTGAGAGCGAACCAATCGGATTTTTCAGGCGATCTTCAAGACCCATGTTCAGCTGACTGACACGATCACGCAATTGGCTGAGCAGATGTTTCCGCAACGGCCAGCCCAGCCGCCGCGGTTTCCCGCGATATGCGGCAAGCGCCAGGTTCTCTGCTATGGACATGTTTGCCGCTGTGCCACTGAATGGATTTTGAAAGACGCGGCCAATGAGCTTCGCCCGCTTGTGCTCGGGCCACTTGGTGATGTCCGCGCCAGTGAGGAAAATTGCGCCAGAATCGACGCAAAACGATCCGGCCACAGCATTGAGCAAGGTGGATTTTCCCGAACCGTTCGTGCCGATGATGACTACAAACGATCCATCATTCACCGTCAGGTTGACCGCCTGCAGTGCGTGCAGTTCATTGGGCGTGCCAGGATTGAATGTCTTGCTGACCGTACGGATTTCAAGCATGGGATGATCGGGGCTTGAGCAGGTTAAGCCGTTTCAGGAGCCCGGGAGCTACAAGCGCCAAAAAGACGAACAGTGCAGTGACGAGTTTCAGGTCATTGGGATTCAATCCCAAGCGCAATGCGATTGCCACCAGGAGCCGGAAGAGGACTGAGCCCATCACTGCGCCGGTGATGCTAAGCCCAAGCTGCCGTGTTCCCACCAATGCCTCACCAATAATGACGCTGGCCAATCCCCATACCACCATGCCGATACCCATCTGCACATCGGCAAAACCTTGATACTGCGCAATGAAGGCTCCGGCTAAGGCGATCAGGCCATTGGAAATCGCAAGCCCAAGGATGATCATGTTTTCATCATTCACTCCCAGCGCGCGGATCATTTCATTGTTATCCCCGGTGGCGCGCATTGCGGTTCCAAGATTTGTGTGAAAGAAGACGTACATGACACAACCCGCCAGCACGATAAACAAAAGTGAAGCCACCAGAAGCGACGCTTCCAGTGGGGTGATCTCCCATCCCATTACATTCAAATTATGGTCACGCGCCAGTGCCATGCCCACTCGCTCAGCGTAGGTCGATAAGGTATAAGATCCCAGCACCGAAATGTTGCTTCTGCCCATAATGTGCAGGTTGATGGAATACAGCCCTGTCATCACCAGAATGCCGGCAAGCAAGCCATTAATTTTGAATTTTGTCGCCAGGGTTCCCGTCAAAGTGCCTGCAAGAAAGCCGCCTGCAAAAGCAGCAGACGTCGCCAGTACCGGATTCACGTTATGAACGAGGAGCATGGCAGCCAAGGCGGCGCCAAGTGTGCTCGATCCGTCTGCAGTGATGTCGGGAAAAGCAAAGATTCGAAAGCTGATGAAAACGCCCAGCGCGACCAACGAAAAGATGAATCCCAGCGTTAGCGCTCCCAGCAGGAGACTCATGCCTCGGCGCCTTCCGCCGTGATGTTAGAAATGGGCGCGATCCAGCATGCGCCACGAACGAGTTCGCTCTGTCCGCTGCCGGAAAGGGCTCGATCATCGCTTAACAAGTGAAGGATGCCTTCCAGCGCTTGCCCTTCAAAGAGCGTCTTGATCGAGGCCTTTAAGTCAATCTGGCCCCTCTGCACGGGACGATAAGAGAACGCGGCGGCATGGAAATGCCCAGCAACTGCGAGCTCCGAACTCGAAGCGTTCGGAAACGGACGAATAACGGGTGCCAGAGCCCCAGCACTCCCGCGCACGGCGATGCCAGCCAAAAGGACCACGCTTTTCGTGTAGGCACGTTCCGCTGTGAAGCTGAGCCAATCGCGAATCCGGGGAAATTGGAAAGCATTAGGTTCAGAAGCGGCCACAACCGGCGAGCGGCGCAACGCGGCTCCGATCAAGCCTGCGGACTCCGCGATCATAACAATACCGATTTGCTGGGCATTGAAGAGATCCAGGGATGACTCAAGCAAAAGACTAAGCGCCACAGGCTCACCGTTCTTCTTTGCCTCAAAGCGGATCAAGGCGCTGAATGGCTGCGGATTCGCTCCATGGCAAGCGATGCCATAGCAGACCTGAACCTCTGGAAGCGTTGCTCCACCGGCTAGCAGAAAATCTGGGACATTTGTTCCATCCGTCGGCAGGTAGGCGACCGCCCCGCCGGCGGCGATGAATTCTCCGAAACGTCCCTGGCAATCTTCAAAATGCTCACCGAGCGCCCCCAGTCCGATCGCGAAAGTGGAGTCGGAGAATTGCAACGTCCGGCAGTGTTCTTTGGCAAATCCGCAGCGCTCGAGCAGGCTGGCATTTCCCAATCGGCGGCACTCCAGCTTGGACTCCGGCGCGAGTGGATAGACCTCGTATATGACTCCGCAACTCTCAATCTGCCTTATCGCTCTGGGAGCGGGTGCTTCAACTTTCGGACTCTCGCTAGCCTCATTCGGTGGCAAAGATTCCGGCATTGCCTTCGCGACAAGCACGTCTTCTAGCTTCGACAGCTGGATGACTTTCAGGACGTTGCGCGAACAGTTCGAGACTGCGAACGATCCCTGAATGCTCTTCAAATCCTTGTAGAGCCTTACCAGGGTGCCAATTCCGGCTGAGCTCAAGAAGGCCACTCGTGAAAGGTCTAACTGAATATGGTGCGAGCCTTGCCGGATTTCCTGATCAACGGCTGCGGCAAGATGATCAGCCCAATAGCCGTCGACACGTCCTTCGACCTTAAGTTCGACCGTTTCGCCGCGGAGTTGTTTGGTAATTTGCATTTCTCTTACTTTGGGCCATTACCTTGTCGTTTGGTCTGCCCGGCCAATCGTCTGGTTGTGAATCCCCGTTTCGTCTACGACGACGTTTGCGCGACGTAGAATATCATCTGGAATCCGCCACTGCTGCTTGAGACCCTTCAGCGCCGCCGTGTTCACGACGAAATGAATAGGGATTTCGTTCCGGACTGGTATCTGAGTCGGATCGGAGCCACGCAAAATTCGCGAGGCCAATTCTCCCGTTTGTTTGCCGATCTGGTAAAAATCAGCGCCGTAATCGAACAAGGTCCCGCGATCAGGTTTACCTGGTGTGATACTGAACACCGGAATATGAGCTCTCTGCCCGACCAAAACCACCGAGTCGGCGGCAACACTGACTGTCACATCGCCGCCTATCCATAAGGCTTCTGCTCCTCGGGCAACTAGTGAATCTTCGGCTTCGAGCACGGAATTTGAATTTTCGACATTGGCCTCGAATAACTCAATACTCCATCCTTGGCAAACCTCGCGCGCTTTCTCGACAAAGGCCCGCGAATTAGCTTCAGCCGGATTCCAGGCCACGCCCACTCTCTTTAGGCTTGGGAACATCTCCCGCGCGATTCGGAAAGCATCTTGTACCGGAAGGAAACTGCCAATGCCCACCAAGTTGCGCGGGTGATTCAGTGGGTTGTCGCGACTGATCCCCACTCCTGCCACCACCGGATCGGCAACCAGGCCGAACACTTGAATCGTCTTGTCGCCACGATTCGCATTGGCAACTGCTTGCAGCGACAAGGTGCTCATCGTAAGCAACAAGTCATAACGGGCATTGACCATTTCCTTGGCGATGGAACTCCCGACAGAAATATCGCCTTGCGCGTTGAACTTATCTATGACAATGGTTTTTCCTTCAATAAATCCATTCGCTGCCAAGCCGTCTATGGCGCCCCGAGTGCCCTCATCCAGCAGCATTGTCGAAGCATGCTGAAGAAGTCCGACGTGTGGTATGTTCCGGGCACTGGTGCTTCGCCGTCCAAGATCGGACAAAAGGAGTGCCGCGGAAGCTGAAATGATCAGGACGAGCCCCAAAAGGAGACGCTTGACAACAAATCGCATCTGCCAACCTTGCGAAGAAAACGTTAGAGTCCGGGCGTAGAGTCTACCACTGTGGTGTGGTGGGTGCA
>DAIMDJ010000278.1:0-4297 GCA_036725905.1 Terriglobales bacterium | reverse complement strand
GAAGCTCCGGCAGCATTTTCAATTTTTCGATGAAGCGCGGAGTCCAGTAACCGAGCTCCTTGGCATCCACATCTTCAAGGCTGTACTGGAATTGGGTTCGGCTGACGCGATCTTCGACCGTCAGGTCCTGAATCGGCTGGAGAAAGAGCGAGACGCCATCCAATTTGGCGAGTTCGGGTTGCAGGCGGCGGATCACATCGGAGGCGCTGATTTTTCGATCGGCGAGCGGCTTGAGATTAATCTGAATGCGGCCGCTGTTCAGCGTAGTGTTTGTTCCGTCAATGCCGATGAAAGAAGACAGGCTTTCGACCGCCGGGTCCTCGAGAATGACGTCCGCAAGAGCCTGCTGGCGCTGCGCCATAGCAGCGAAAGAAACATTTTGCGGGCCTTCTGAGACGCCCAGGATTACGCCGGTGTCCTGAACGGGAAAAAATCCTTTGGGAACGTAAATGTAGAGAAGAATCGTGCCGACAAGCGTAGTGACAGTAACGATGAGCGTGGTGGTGCGGAAGCGAAGAACAAACTGCAACGTCCGGCCATAGAATGCAATAACGGCATTAAAGGCGTCTTCGGACTTGCGATAGAACCAGCCTTCTTCTTCTGTTTTCTGGTGGCGGAGGAGCTTAGCGCACATCATCGGAGTAAGCGTCAGGGATACAAACGCGGAGACAAGAATGGTCACCGCCAGCGTGACGGCAAATTCGCGGAAGAGGCGGCCGACGATGTCGCCCATAAAGAGAAGCGGGATCAGCACGGCGATGAGCGAAACCGTGAGTGAAACGATCGTGAAACCGATCTGCTCGGAACCTTTGAGCGCGGCCTGAAGAGGCGATTCTCCTTCTTCAATGTAACGGCTGATGTTTTCAATCATGACGATAGCGTCGTCGACGACGAAGCCGGTGGAAATGGTCAGCGCCATGAGAGAAAGATTGTTGAGGCTGTAGCCGAGAAGGTACATCACCCCAAACGTGCCGATCAGAGAGAGCGGAACAGCAATGCTGGGAATGATGGTGGCGCGGATGCTGCGGAGAAAAAGAAAAATCACCATCACCACGAGCGCGACGGTGAGCACCAGCGTGAACTGCACATCTTCGACGGACGCTCGAATCGTAGTGGTCCGGTCGGTGAGGATGTCTACTTTTACCGCGGCAGGCAGCGCTGCCTGAAGTTGCGGGAGAAGTTTTTTCACGCGATCGACCACAGCGATGATGTTCGCACCGGGCTGCCGCTGAATATTGAGAATGACGGCAGGATCGCGATTGGCCCAGGCAGCCTGCTTGGCATTTTCCACGCCATCGACAACCGTAGCGACGTCGGTCAGCCGCACCGGCCCGCCATTGCGGTAAGCAATGATCAGCGGGCGGTAGCTGTCGCTGGAGACAAGTTGATCGTTTGCGCCGATGGTGTAGGCCTGGTGCAGGCCGTCAAACGTCCCTTTGGCCTGGTCCACGTTGGCTTGTCCAAGCGCCGTGCGCAGATCCTCAAGACTCAGCCCGTAGGAAGCCAGCGCGGTAGGATTCGCTTGGATGCGTACTGCCGGACGCTGGCCGCCACTGATGCTGACCAGCCCGACACCGCTGAGCTGAGAAATTTTTTGCGCAAGCGTGGTGTCCGCGAGGTCTTCGACTTTGGGCAGCGGAAGAGATTTGGAGGAAAGCGCGAGCGTCAGAATGGGGGCATCCGCGGGATTAATCTTGCTGTAGATGGGCGGATTGGGGAGCCCCTGCGGCAGAAGATTGGAAGCGCTATTGATGGCCGCTTGCACTTGCTGTTCAGCGACATCGATGTTCAGGTCCAGATCAAATTGCAAGGTGATCAGCGAGCTCCCGAAGGAACTCGTGGAAGTCATCTGATTCAAGCCGGGGGTTTGCCCGAACTGCCGTTCAAGCGGAGCGGTGACCGACGAAGCCATGACTTCGGGGCTGGCTCCCGGATAGAACGTTTGCACCTGAATCGTGGGGTAATCGACCTGAGGCAGAGCAGAGATCGGTAATTGGCGGAAGGCGACCCAGCCCACGAGAAGGACGCCGACCATCAGGAGCGTGGTGGCGACCGGCCGCAAAATGAACGGCCGCGACGGACTCATCGAGGGGCTCCTCCAGCCTGGCCCTTCGAAGGTCTTCCGGATTGCGGCGCACCTTGGGCAGACGATGCGGCCGCAGAGCCGCGGCCCGCGCCGTTCGCGCCACCGGCAGGGCTAGGATTGACTTTGGTCCCATCCTGCAGCTTGTCCTGGCCATCGATGACCACGGCGTCGCCGGCATTCAAACCTGCACTCAAGCCCACACTGTTCCCTGTCGTCTGAGCGATGGTGACAGGGCAAATCTTCGCAGTCGCGTCTTTGGACGCGGAATCTTTAGTAACCGCATAAACGTAAGTTCCCTGGGGTCCGCGTTGAATGGCGGCGGCGGGGACGATAGTGAGATTAAGCTTTGTGTCCACGAGAAGGTGGACATTCACAAATTGATTGGGGAAGAGCGCGTTGTCGGCGTTGTCAAATATGGATTTGAGCTTGTAAGTTCCAGTCGTCGGATCAATCTGATTGTCGATGGTCTGGAGCCTTCCGCTGGCGATTTTCGCGGTGTCGTCACGGTCAAAGGCATCGACGACAAGTTGAACGCCGGAACGGAGTTTGGCGTTCACCTGAGGAAGCTGGTCCTGCGGCAAGCTGAAAATTACCGATATGGGCTGGAGCTGGGTGATGACGAGAAGTCCATTCGTGTCCGATGCATGCACGATGTTGCCGGCGTCGACGAGACGCAGACCGATGCGCCCGCTGATTGGCGCGGTGATGCGGGAATACGTGAGCTGCAACTTGGCGTTGTCAATCTGGCTCTGGTCTGAGGCGATCGCGCCGTCAAATTGCCCAACCAATGCAGCCTGGGTATCGAGCTGCTGCTGTGGGATCACTCCCTCTTTGAAGAGCAGCTTGTAGCGCTCATAATTGACTTCGGCATCTTTGCGCTGTGCCTGGTCTTTAGCGAGTTGGCCCATGGCCTGCTCAAGCTGAACCTGGTAGGGACGCGGATCAATCTGGGCAAGAAGATCGCCTTCGTGCACGAACTGGCCTTCCTTGAATGCGATACTAATGAGCTGGCCGTCGACGCGACTGCGAACCGTTACAGTGTTGAAGGCCGTGACAGTGCCAAGGCCATTAAAGTAAACGGGCAAGTCACCGCGCTGCGCGGTGGCAACCACGACCGACACAACCATGTTGGCTGGGTTAAATCCTCCCCGGCCCTTGCCAGCTGCCGCAGGCGCGGCGGGATCGGCCGCCCGGCTGCCGTTTTTGGAATCGCGATAATACCAGCCGCCAACAGCGACAGCTCCCAGGACGAGGGCCCAGAGCCACCAGCGGCTCCTGGAAGATACCGTCGCCGAGGGGCTGCTGGTGCCCGGCTCGGGAAGGTCTAGGGACTTAGTCTGGCCCATCCGTACGCTCCTGTCAGGAAAAACAAATGTGCGAGAGACTGCCGAAGCAGGGCAATCGCAGTAGACGCCGCGGGCTGCGGCGTCTGGTACCTGCAGCCTACCGGAAGTTATTGTCTACGACTAGATAAGACGGCTCTTGGGGGCGAATGGTTACGAAGGGCATGGGGGTAGCCTTTGGCTCCCCTGGTCGCTTGGGATGACCGGCCGCAACGGAAAGCTGGCGATCCTTGCAATTTCAGGGGTGCACAAATGGCCCTGAGAAAGTAGACTGTCGCGGAACGATCCTGGCTTTAGAAAATCGGGCCTAGAATCGTGATGGCTCGCGGAGAAAAACGACATGATCAAGGGCCTACTCCTAGGGATTCTGCTGGGAATCCTGCTGGTTGCCGGTACCGTTTACATCTATTTCTCTTCCGGGAACGCCCCGGTAGCCACTACGGCGCCTGCCATCCCTTTTGAGAGGACGCTTGCGCGCGTGGGGCTGCATTCCTACCTGGATAAGCTGCCGCACCCGGCGCCTCAGGTACCTGCGGATGAGGCGAATGTGATCGCCGGCGCAAAGATTTACAAAGAGCAGTGCGCCACCTGCCATGGCTTGCCGAACGAGCCCAAGTCCGCGGTGGCTAAGGGGATGTTTCCGGCCCCGCCGGAACTCTTCAAAGGCACTGGGGTGACGGACGATGAAGAGTGGGAGTCGTACTGGAAAGTGGAAAACGGGATTCGATTAACCGGAATGCCGGGGTTCAAAGGGCAGTTGACAGAAAAGCAGATCTGGCAAGCCACAGTGCTGGTAAAGAACGCGGACAAGATACCGGAATCGGTGAAAAAAGAACTTGCCGCAGGCGCGAGCACGCCGATGGAAATG
>DAIMDJ010000277.1:0-4300 GCA_036725905.1 Terriglobales bacterium | reverse complement strand
TGATGCGAGCACTCGATAATCCTTACCTCGACCAGCTCTCGCGTCAATATCGCACAATGCACGGCAATTCGATGATTGATAAAGATGAGCCTGTGCGCGCGCTGCTCTCAGCGATGAAGGCGGGTGAGACGGTCGGAATTCTTATGGACACGAATATGACACCGCAACAAGGCGTGTTCGTGAATTTCTTCGGTATTCCGGCGTGCACGGCGAGTGGGCTGGCAAGGATCGCGCTGCGCACGGATGCGGCGGTTGTCCCCGGATTCACAATATGGGATCCCAAGCTGCAAAAGTACCGGCTTCGATTTGATCCTGTTGTTGAACTGATCCGAACGGGCAATGACGAGGCCGACATCATTGCTAACACGCAACGGTTCACTGAGATTATTGAGGATTTTGTTCGCCGCTATCCCGATCAGTGGCTATGGGTGCACCGGCGCTGGAAGACGCGCCCAGTGGGCGATCCGGGGCTGTATTAGCCTGGAAACTGCAAAATCTTGCAGCTTGACAGTGTTATTCCGCGTGGAGTACTGATACGCATACTCGACCTCGGCTGAGGACCCTCGCTCAGCCATTTCCCGCATTCAGCCCGGCCGAGAAACTCGTCTCAACTCCCCAGGAAAGTGGAGGACTTCATGCGTAGGACTTTGCTTGTTGTAATCCTGGCCAGTGCGTCGGCCTTTGCCGGCACGGTGTCAGGCAGCCTGAGTTTTTCTAACACGCCATTGCTTCGCCCGGAAGGAGAGAGCGAACCAGCTGTTGCGGTGGCCAACGACGGCACGGTAGCCGTTACTGGACTGCAGTGGCTGTTCAACCCTAGCTTCTTCGGCACACACTTTTGGACCGGGCCGTTTGGCGCAACGCCGACTTTCCAAGGACTGCTGGACTCAGGTTTGCGGCAACCCGGCAAGATAGTCTTTGGCAGTGGCGATGCGGATTTCGACATCGGATCAAATAACACGCTTCACGCCACTACGCTCATGTTTTTTATCAACCCGACCTTCCGCACCGCGCAGATCGGGGTTTCGGCGGTTATTTGCCCGAACGTAACTTCGGCCAGCTTCACTCTTCAGAACTGTACCAGGCATTTCGTTGATAGGACCGAGTCAGACCGGGATTGGATTACTTCGGATGGCCCGCATGTGTATCTCAGTTACCACGATTCGGGGTTTAGTTCGCTCATTCACGTCCAGCGTTCCGACAATGACGGTTTCACTTGGCACAGAGTTGGCGACCCGATCGTTGGCCAAGATGGAATCACGGCCGGCTCCACTTTCAATAACATTCAAGGGCCGATTGTAGCCGACCCCGTGACCCATAACGTGTACGACATTTTTGCTTCGGGTCAAACTGGGTTCTTGAAGGGGCGGACTTTCACGCCAAACCATGTCTTCGTCTCACGCAGCACCGATGCCGGAAAGCATTGGACCGCCAGTCTCGTGTTTCAGCTCCCACCCCCTGCGAAGTTCGACAATGTTTTCCCTGCACTCGCGGTGGATTCGACGAACGGCAACTTATATGCAGCCTTTTCCGAGGGATATCACGTTTTCTTCTCGATGTCGAGCGATCAGGGCGTGCACTGGTCGCCGGCTGTAGTGGTCAATGTTGCGCCCGCAACCACCGCGATCTTCCCTTGGATTGCCGCACATGCAGGCACGGTGGACGTTGTTTATTATGCGACGCCCGCTGCCAGCAAGAATGACGCGAGCGCGGTCTGGAATGTGTATCTTGCCCAAACGGCGGATAACGGAGCCAGCTTCGCTCAGAGTGTGGTTAGCAACACGTCGAATCATATGGGCGTGATCTGCACAAACGGCACGGGCTGCGCGCCCGGGACGCGGAACTTGCTCGATCTCTTCAAGGTTGCAATCAACCCGGTAGATGGCCGCGCCGCTGTGATCTACACGGACGATACGCTAACCAAAGATACAGCCGGCAATCCGCTGCCGCAGATCGTGCTGGCAGCACAGCAGTAGCGTTTTGAGATAGGATCGCGACCACTGGCGCGGGCGAGGCCCGCGCCATCTTCAAAACCAATCGCTCCGGTACGCAACCCACCAGCTCACGACAGCGATTGGAATGGTTGCCGCTAAGGCCCACCAGATGGGCAGAACAAAATCTGCCAGCAGGCCTAGCACGACAAAGATGATCCAGAATATCTTGCGCTCCATGACGCCATTCTAGTCTGGGCCGATTTTCTCTCCGCGAAACCTAATTGATAGCTTCGCGGGTGAGGGACCCTTCGGCTTCGCACAGGGGTCCGCGTCACACTTTTCTTTCCGGAAGCAAACGTATACAAAGGTGCCATGAAACGTTCGGTGCGGGAGCTCGCCGAATTGATCGACGCGCGCGTTATGGGAGACGGCACGGTGGAGGTCAGCCGAGTTGCCAGCTTGCAGTCTGCCGCGGTGGGCGACCTGATTTTTGCGGAAGAGGAAAAGAATTTCGCGTTGGCATCTCAATCGCTTGCTTCTGCGGTGATCGCAGGGGAGTTCGCGGCGGGAAGCACCAGTTCAAGGCCGGTACTTATCTGTGCGCAACCTCGGCTGGCATTCGCTCGCGCGGCGCGTTTGTTCAGAGCAGCGGGGCATCATGAGGCTGGAGTTCATCCGACTGCCATTGTGCCCTCTTCAGTTCGGGCCGGCACAGGTGTAAATGTGGGCGCTTATGTGGTGCTCGGCCAGGGTGTGCAGATCGGCGACAACACGCGAATCGGGGCGGGATGTGTGATGGGAGCCAACGTCGTGATCGGAAGAGACTGCGAACTGTATCCGAACGTAACCGTCTATTCTGGCGTTCGCATTGGTGATCGAGCAGTTGTTCACGCGGGCGCGGTGCTGGGGAGTGACGGATTCGGCTATGTGCGCGATGAGAAGACCGGACGCTATGAGAAGTTCCCGCAAATCGGCAGACTGGAAATTGAAGACGACGTCGAGATCGGAGCAAACGCAACCATTGACCGCGGAGCGCTGGATGTAACGCGCATCGGGCGCGGGACGAAGATCGACAACCTGGTGCATGTTGGCCACAACGTACAGGTTGGAGAAGATGTGGTCATCGCGGCGCAAACCGGGCTCTCCGGCAGCGCCGTGGTGAAAAATAATGTTGTAATCGGTGGTCAGGCAGGCATCGCCGACCATGTGCGCATCGAAGAAGGTGCGATTCTGGGAGCACAAAGCGGCATCCCCTCGAAGAAAATCATTCGCGGCAAGGGAGTTGTGTTCTGGGGGACGCCGGCGCGCCCGATACGGGAGTATTTGAAGCAATTGGCGGTGCTGGCGAGGTTAGCGAAGAAAGAATAGTGGACGGCATGGTTGTCGGCGATAGTTCGAGTCAAAAACTTTCGCGGGCGAGGGTGCCCGCGCCACACGTTCATATATGGCAATCGTTGTGATTGGCGGACATTCGCGCAGTGTAGGTAAGACCAGTGTTGTCGCTGGGTTGATCGCGGCGCTGCCTGCGTATAACTGGACTGCTTTCAAGGTGACGCAGTACGGCCACGGTATTTGCTCACGCTCTGGCCAGGCCTGCGACTGCGCCGTGGCGGACCATTCCTGGGCAATTTCAGAGGAGAAAGACAGATCGGGCGAGTCCGATAGCTCGCGCTTCCTTGTTGCTGGCGCCACTCGCGCGTGGTGGGTGCGAACTGAGCAGGGGCGGCTGGCAGAGGCGATGCCAACGATTCTCCGCAGGCTGCGAGAATCTGAAAACGCGATTTTGGAGTCGAACAGCCTGTTGAAGTTCCTGCGGCCGGACTTGTACATCACTGTGCTCGATCCCGCGACTGCGGATTTTAAGAAATCAGCCCAAGAATTTCTCGATCGGGCGGACGCGGTGATCGTTCATGAGGCAGCTCAAATCGTGTGGCAGGGGATTTCATTGAAGCCGGTGGCGGGGCGGCTGGTTTTTTACATCCATCCGCCGGAATACGTCACACCTGAGATTACGCAGTTCGTGAAGAGCAAGCTGAGTTACTTTCCCCCAATGGGAATAGGAAACTTCGAAAACTTTGGCTAGACGTCCAAGGAGTGGATCGAAAATGACCGCGCCCGTTTCCCGCCGTTGCTTTTGGCTGATTAGTTCGCTCTCCCTGTCACTTCTGATCCCTATTTCTGCGGTCGCACAGCAGGACGACGTCCCCAAGAACATTGCCGACAGCGTCGGAGGAGCCCTGCACTGGACCGAGGGACAGTTCCTGGGCGTGGCGGAGGCGATGCCGGAATCCAAGTACGACTTCGTCCCGAGCGCGGGTGAGTTCAAGGGAGTGCGCTCGTTTGCGGAGCAGGTGAAGCACGTAGCT
>DAIMDJ010000276.1:0-4311 GCA_036725905.1 Terriglobales bacterium | reverse complement strand
AAGCTTAAGAACTTTACGGATCAATTTAGAGGGCGCAGCAAGATTAAACATCGGCGGCGCCGCGAGATTGAATCGCGAAGCTCGAAGCCTCAACGGTTCCGTTTGGAGGGCGCGACTAGCCTAACGGCGGTCACGCCGCCAGGTTGGTTCGGAAACACTTGAAACTTAACGGTTTCATCCCAGGGACGCAGCAAGCGTAACAGCGAGTTGCGTCACGAGACGGAGCCGGGAAGTGGAAAAGTCCTGACGGACCGGGTTGGAGCGCGCAATTGCCTCACGGCGGTTGCCCTGCCAGATGGGATCGAAGAGGTTAGAAACTTTACGGCTCAGTTAGAGGGCGCAACAGGCTAAACACCGGTTGCGCCCTCAAATTTTTTGCCCCGGTCTGCGACGAACGGAAATCCTCGTAGAAGTGACCAGCCACAGACAAGCTTTTTTGATTTAGGCAGTAGCTAAAGGGTGTTGCAAAACCCCTGATTTTTCAAATTCCGTCGGCTGAGTCAAAAATCTCCTGGGGCAAGGTGGCTCGTTGTTGTTTTGAGCTGCCGTCTTTGACTGGCAACCGCCAAATTCCGATCGTCTTCGGTGCCCCATGGGTTTCTTGCCCGGGTGGGCCAATATTTCCCTTACTCCACGAATCCTCGAGGACCAAAGATGTGAGCGGTCCAGCACGAGCCGGATCGAATTGCGTGCTTTCGACAACCGATGCAGTGGGCGAGCCAGACGCGGGTTCTCTGCATCGATCCAACCATTGGCTTGAGCCCGAAACCTGCGACGAGTGGTACATGCCAGCCTGCTGAATGAGGCCGAGCACCAGACACACCAGTGCCCAGCAGACCATGGTTAACCAGCACTTGGACTTCATCGTCAATCGGCCTCGCGGGCACTCTGCAAATTCCGTTCCTTATTTAGCTCCGCCAGTTCTCGTAGACATTCCTGCATTTTTTGCCAGGCGGCGACCCCCTCGCGCGTGGCCTCTTGCGCTGCCTTCGGTACATAGTAGCCGGTAGTCTTACCCTTCTCCCCGCGGTAGCTCACATTCAGATGCGGACCATGCTTGGGTCCATCTCCTTGGCAGTGGCAGCCCGCTTGTCCGCAGGTGCGGTAAGTTTCCGATAGGGTTCCGAAAATAGCGACCTCTGCTAGACGTGCAATCTCGCCCAGCAGCTTGCGTCGTTGGGCAGCGGAATCAATCGACCTGGCCATTGCTCCTCCGGCGCTCTTGATAGCGAGCAATGGAAAACAGATTTTTGGTAATCACACACCAGCCCACGTAGCGCTGAAATCCAGGGTCTGTTTTGTACGTGGCTCGCAACATGGAGAAGGGATGCTTCAAGGTGCTGATGGTAGCCTCACAGCCGGCTCGCCAGCGCAGCGCTCGCCGGAACCAGCGCTCCTTTTGGTTCTTGGCCCGCTTGACTGAGAGACGTCCGCGCCCCGGCAGCGCCACTTTCTTTACCCCTAGCTTTTGCGCCTCACGTTCGTTTTTGGCGGAGAAAAAACCTCGATCGCCCGTGGCCATCTCCGGCGCTCGCCCGAAGCAAGCCTGATGTTGTTCGATGGCCGGCATCCAGGATGTGAGATCGGCCGGGTTGCCGGTCAGAACTTGGTAGGCGCTCACGATGCCGTTTTCAACCTCGTCAATCCGCACCAGCCTACCAAACTCGTTGGGCTTGTGCGCTTTCCCTTTGCGAATCACTTCGGTGTGCGGTTCGAACAGACTCAACACTTTACCTTCCACGTGACAGTTTCCACCCCACACTCGTTTCTTGGTTTGCGTGATCACCTTCTCCACCAAAGGTAGAAAGTGCCGCAGCTGGTCGATCTGTGCTTCTACCCGCAGGAACTTGCCCACCACTCTCAGCTGTCCCTTCCTCCATCGTTCGATCACTTCGCTGGCCTGCTGCACCACGCTCCGGGTCAGCCCCACTAACTTTTTGTAACTATCCCGCATCCGCTGTTTGCTGGCGTCCGTAAGTGACTTGGCAGCGCGGGCGATCTCCAACAGGCGATATTTCACCGCGCGCCCGTGATGCACCACGTTCAGGGCTCCGTCCTTACACTCGGCGGCGATCCGTTCGAGACTGCGGCTGAGCACTCGGATACCGTCGCCCAGAAGCGAGCTGTCAGTCGGATAGTGAACGTTGCTTTCCACGACACTGGTGTCAGTGCGAAGTTTACGTCCGTGCGTTACGCCTTGCTCACGCGCCAGGCGCACCACCCGCTGATTAATTTGTTCGGTGACCTGCGGAGTCAACAACGCGAAGGTTCGGCTGAAGGTAGTGAAATCGGGCGTGACTTCGGCATCGAAGCGGGTGAACCGCCGATACACCAAGTTGCTGCGGAGTTCCCGTTCCAGATCGCGGAAGCTCCAGCCCTTCAGGTGCTTCATGACACAACAGCGCAGCACGCGATCGGGAGGGATGCCGGGTCGCCCGGTGCGCGCTGAGGCGGGGGAACGTGCCGCCAGACATTGCTGGACCAAATCAACCAAAGCGGGATCCTCCAAGAGTTGATCGACGGGATCGAGCAAATCATCCTTCAGCAGTACCGCTTGCTTGGCCAAAGGGGAATAGAAGAGCCAGGATTGGTGGGAGGTAGAGTTGATCATACCGTACTCGATTATATCGAGTAATATATACATTGTCAAGGGAAAAGGGGAAATCAGTGCACATTTTCGGAGAAATTTGCTGCAAAGATAAGCGAACCAGCAGATCTGCCACGTCGTTTCGTCAGCTACCCGCGTCAATCAAGGGGTTGGGCTCTGTGTTTTGCAACAGCCTTTAGCTAGTGTCGCAGGATTCGTCAGCCCTGTCCAAGGATGGAGTCAAAATACGCCAGCATGTCCGGCGAGTCCCATTGCTGGAAGCCGATGAATTTTCGAGCGATTTTGCCGTGACGGTCGATGACGTAAGTCTCCGGGTACATCGAAGTTCCATACTCCTGAGCGATCGGAGAGTGATTGTCCCTTGTGGATGGATCGCGGTAGGTCAGGAAGCCGACGCTCTGTTCGCGGAGGAATTTTTGGTAAGCGGCAGGATCCTCATCGGCAGCCACACCGAGAATGACGCCGTTCCGCGATTCGATGTATTTTTGCAGGCGGTTGAGAGCCGGAGTCTCTTCGACGCAAGGCGGGCACCAGGTCGCCCAAAAATTCAATACCACCACTTTGCCCTTGAGATCGGTGAGATGGGCGGGCTTGCCCGCAATTTCCAGCGGGAAGTTGCGCGCCGTCTTGCCAGCCACCGAGGCTTCGCCTTGCCGGTAAGTGGGCATCGCAAACAGCACCAAAACTGCCCCGGCGAGGCCCAACGCGCCCCATACCGCTAATTTCCTGAGGATAGCCATCCAACTGCTATACTAACTCAATCAATCTGGGTCGCGAAGCGCCCCGTCCGCATCCAATACGTAATGTCCACCAGCGAGCAGAACGTCTCCCCACATGATGCTTTCGTTCCGGCATTTTCGCCAGGGACTGTCTCTGCCATCATCCCAGCGCGAAATGAGGAAGCGGTCATCGCCACGTGCATCGAATCGTTGGGGCGGCAACCGGAAATCTCAGAGATTGTCGTTGTGGACGATCAATCCACTGATGGGACGGCGGGCGCAGTGCGCACCCTCAACGCCAAATATGCGCACCTGCGTTTGTTACAGGCGGACAGACTACCTGACGGTTGGGTAGGCAAAAATTACGCCCTTTGGATCGGCGTGCAGCAAGCCAAAGGCTCATGGCTTCTCTTCACGGATGCTGACGCCGAGCACCAGTCGAACTCGGCAGCCCGCGTGCTGCAAATCGCTCAAGAGCACGAAGCCGCCTTAGTCTCTTTTTCTCCCGAGCAAGTGACTGAAAACTGGTACGAGAAAGCGCTTATCCCGTACATCTACTTGCGGCTAGCAAAATTATTTTCCTATGACAATGTGAATGATCCGAAATCTCCTGCCGCCGCTGCGAACGGCCAGTTCTTGATGGTTCGCCGCGACGTTTACGACGCGATCGGCGGCCATGCCGGCGTCGCGGGCGAAGTGCTCGAAGACGTGGCCATTGCCATGCGCGTCAAGGCCGCGGGCCATCGCATCTGGTTCGCTTCCGGCAAAGGCATCGTTCGCGTGCGCATGTACCGCTCGTTCGACGCCATGTGGCAGGGCTGGAAGAAAAATCTTTATCGTCTGATTGGCGGGACGCCGTGGACGGCGTTTCGCGAGATCGAATCCAGCCTGCCGTGGATTCCATTGGCGCTCATTCTGATTGGCCTGAAATTTCCGTTGATCTTTTTGTCCGGCGTTTTGCTTTTGCTCGCCCGCCAGACCCTC
>DAIMDJ010000275.1:0-4348 GCA_036725905.1 Terriglobales bacterium | reverse complement strand
TCTTCCTGCTCGGCGTGGTGCTCGGCGAGGGAGTTCAAGGGCAGCCTGGCGCCGTTCAAGTCTGTGGCGAAGGGAACTGGAAACGGCTTGGAAAGGTTTTGTCCCACCGCCGCTGCAAGTGCCGACGGTCGTGCTTCCGCCTGTGCTGGAGGAATCCGTCGGGCTGTTCCGTGCGCCTCGCGAATCAAGTCGAGCAGATGATGATCGGCCACGTGCTTAATCTTGTCGGCCAGGATAACGAATCGGCGATAAACTTCATCCAGTTCGCGACGATCGAATTGGTAACCGAGCTGTTCGCAGCGCAAGCCGAGGGCGTGGCGTCCGGAATGCTTGCCGAGCACCAACCTCGAATCGGGAACCCCAACCGACTGCGGAGTCATAATTTCGTAGGTCAGAGGATTCTTCAGCATGCCATCCTGATGAATGCCGGCTTCGTGAGCAAACGCATTGCGTCCGATGATCGCCTTGTTCGGCTGGACAGGAACGCCGGTAATCTCACTGAGCATCTGGCTCGCGGGGTAAAGGTGTTCGCCGACAATGCCGGTGTCATAGGAGTAGTGGTCGGGGCGCACCCGCATAGCCATAACGATTTCTTCCAGCGACGCATTCCCCGCGCGCTCGCCAATACCGTTAATGGTGCACTCCACCTGGCGCGCGCCCGCTTCGACGGCAGCCAGCGAATTTGCTACGGCTAACCCGAGGTCGTTATGGCAATGAGCGGAGATGGTGACATTCTCAATTCCCTTTACTCGCTGGCGGATCGCATGAATGAGAGCAGCGAACTCGGCCGGCATGGTATAGCCGACTGTGTCGGGAATATTGAGCGTGGTTGCACCGGCTTCCACCACCGCGGTTAGGATCTGGAATAAAAATTCGGGATCGGTGCGGGTGGCATCTTCGGGAGAGAATTCCACGTCCTCACACAACGACTTGGCCAAACGGACAGCATCGCGCGCCTGCTCCAGGCACTTCTGGCGCGTAATTTTCAGCTTGTATTGCAAATGAATGTCGGAGGTCGCCAGAAATACGTGAATGCGGGGACGGGCTGCGCCCTTGAGCGCCTGCCAAGCGCGCTCGATATCCTGCGTACAGGCACGGGCGAGGCCAGCAATAATCGGTCGCCGGATGACTGCGGCGATGGCCTGAACGGCGGCGAAGTCGCCTTCCGAGGCGATCGGGAAGCCGGCTTCGATCACGTCTACGCCGAGGCGGTCGAACTGATGGGCCAGGCGCAGTTTTTCCTGCACGTTCATGCTGCAGCCCGGCGACTGCTCGCCGTCGCGAAGTGTGGTATCGAATACCGTGATGCGTTCCATGGTTCTCCTCAATGTGTCTATGCTACGGAGGGCACTGCATAAAGCAAAGCTTATAATGCTGATCGAAACTATTAGATCGTCTAATTATATAAGATATACTGATGCATGTGGTAATCACTATTAATGACTGCGGGGAGCGCGGACTTGTATCTTGGCCCCGAATGACAAGGCGCACTGAGGTCATACATGGACCTATCGCAACTCGAGGTTTTTCTTGCAGTGGCGCGGGAGGGGCGTTTTTCGCGCGCTGCTGAGAAGCTACACCGGACGCAATCGGCGGTAAGCCAATCAATCCGCAAGCTGGAAGACGAGATCGGGGAGCCACTGTTTGACCGCTCATCTCGCGATGGCCTGCTCACTGACGCCGGACACGTGCTTCAGGAATATGCCGAAAGGCTGCTCAACTTACGCAATGACGCACAGGAAGCCCTGGTCGAGTTGCGCGAATTGCACAAAGGCAAGCTGGCGATCGCGGCCAACGAGTTCACTGCACTCTATCTGCTTCCTGTCCTGGCGGAGTTTCGCCGGTTGCATCCGATGATCAAAGTCACGGTGCAGCGCGCCCTCGGAAGCCACATTCCTGATGACGTTCTGCGGCATAACTCTGAGCTTGGAGTGCTAACTTACGATCCTCAGGAATCGCAGCTTCATTCCGTAGTCGTCTATCTGGATGAATTGATTTTCGTGGTTCCTCCGAGCCATCCGCTGGCGGGCGAGCGGCAGGTGAGCATCCGGCAACTGGGGGCGGAGTCCTTCGTTGCTCATATCGTTTCTTCGCCCTATCGCGAGAAAGTGATTCAGACGTTTAAGCGGCATAAGACTCCCCTGCACATGGATATCGAATTGCCTACGCTGCAAGCGATCAAACGCTTCGTTGCTATGGGTAACGGCGTGGCGTTGCTGCCGGAGATCAGCGTGGAAAACGAATTGGCGCGCGGAGAGCTGGTGCGCATTCCGGTCCGCGAATTGCAGCTACACCGCAAACTGCGGCTGGTGTACAGAAAGTCAGCGAGTCTCTCCCATGCTGCGCGAGCATTCTTAAAGGTGGCGGAAGCGATGGCGTTAGAGCGGCAGGGAAGATACCGTTTTCAGCGCGAACATTGAGCGTTCATGTACCCTCGTGTCCTTTGGGTGTTGAAAAGGGGGCGACAACCCCGAAGGTACATGAAGAAAGCCTGACATTCTTAGAGCGTTGACGCGCGACCCTCTGTCACGGGCCCCTGATTTTGGGGGCGCAACTTGACAAAAAAGCCTTCCGCTCTGGCGGAAGGCTTTTCTGGGGGAGGGCGTGCGGGCGTGCGGTCCCGTCGCGCTCTTATTTAGGAGGCTCTTGCTGACCCTGCGGGGCAGCAGCCGGAGAAGTCGAGCTGGAAGCAAGCTGCTCAAGATCATTCTTCAGCAGGCTGACTTCGACGCGGCCACCGCTCATGCGCTTAGTTTTGCCTGTCTGATCAGCATTGGCGGTTTGAACCGGGGCGTTGCCCATGCCGACCACGTAGATCCGGTAGACCGGAATTTCGTGGTTGAGCACCAGGTAGCGCACAACGGAGTCAGCCATCTTCTGCGAAGTCTGAATGGCAGCCGTGCCGCGGCCGGACGAGAAGCCCTGCACTTCGATGATGTAGCCGCGCTGATTTTTCAACGGGGTGGCCATGTCGTCGAGAGCGGCCTTAGCGTTCTTGCTCAGAACGGTCTGGCCGGGGCGGAAGCGGATTTCAGTCTGGTTGGCGGCTTTGTACTGGTCGATATTGCCGACCACCTGCTCAACCGTGGTCAAGCGGGTGTTGGCTTGGGTCGCCGTCTGCTGCGCCATTTGAGCCTTATTGCCGGCGTCGATGGCGTGCTGGTCAGCTTCGTTCGCCTTGGTTGAGGCGAGGCGGACGCCTTCCTGGGCACGCGAGTCGACGTCTTTAATCATCTTGCTGTTCGCGGCGGTCAGCTCATCCAATTCGTTCACGCGATCGCGGATTGGGGCAGTTTGCCGCTGTACATACTTTTTGCGCGCAAACGGATTCAGATGTCCCCAGAAACCTTCGTGGGTATCGGGCTGAAGGGCTGGTTTGCCACTGGCGCCTGGGCCTGCGGTTTGGGTTGCATTCTGGTCAGCCGGAGCGGCCGGAGCCGATTGGGCTGGCTGGCTGGCTGCGGGTTGATCCTGCGTCGCCGTGCCAGTTGATTGCGAAGTGGCCGGCTGGCTGGCTGCGGGTTGATCCTGCGTTGCCGTGCCGGTTGATTGCGAAGTGGCCGGCTGGCTAGCCGCGGGTTGGTCTTGCGTGGTCGAGCCGCTCTGCTGCGCAACGGCCGGAAGCGCGAGCACAACGGCCAGGAGCAGCGCTACGAATACGCGATTCTTCATTTTCTACGTCCTCCGAGGGGGAGCCTGGGGCTCCACTCCAGTACGCCTTGTCGGCGTTTAAGTGAATTTTGAGTGCGTCGCCTTATGGCTACTAAGCAAGCCGTTTAGGCTTTGCCGCCCTGCGTTGACGCGGCGCAGAGCTTTCAATTCCGATACAGCGGCACTCCAAAAACTGAGCGCCTGCCTCCTCTATATCAAGTGAGATGCCAAACTAAGTACAACCTAAGTCTTTGCTTCTCAATAACATTCTAACGCCGCAGCAGAGTTGCGGACGGTAATTTTGGCGAAACTTAATATAAAAAGTGCGTGACGGTCGTAGTCCGAAAGTAACTTCGCTTGCGGCACGCCATTCCTTCCGCGAGGCTGGCTTACGTCCCCATTGGAATAGCTGCGGCTAAACGCCAACGCTGCCGTATGCGAGTCGGCTGCAGAAAGCAAAGACCAATGTCGTATGCCTCTGCGAATCCCGCGGCTGTTCTTAGCGCACGCTGCGGTTAACAGCTTTTAACCGCGGATCCGCCCAGAATTCGCGAAGGACGCAGTGCACAGCTTCGGGCTATCGTGCGTCAGGCTGATTTGAGCTCGTCTCGAAAGCCCCATTACCTAGGTCATCTTTAGCCGGGCGACGTTTCGGTTCATCATGGGAGTGTGCTGAGGGACCGGAATGAACATTGAT
>DAIMDJ010000274.1:0-4350 GCA_036725905.1 Terriglobales bacterium | reverse complement strand
GCGCCCGGGCAGAATGGCTATACGATCCTGGGCGAGTTTTACGCCGAACTCCGGATCGTCAAAGACGTGGGCATTACTGTCGGAGCCAAGGGCTACGACACACCTTTTATCAACCGCAACGACACCCGCATGACGCCAAATACGTTTGAGGCGGTCGTTTTGCAGGGTCGATACGAGTTTGGCGACAGCAGCAGCGGCGCCGATGTGACTTCGGACGGGATAGGCCTGAGCAAAGATGGAAAAGAGGTCGCAGTCCCGACGCCAACCCCGGCCCAGGACGTCGCGGCGATCAAGTACGGACTTGGATATTTCGACAAAATCAAAGAGCGAAATGACAGCGAATTTGTCTCGATGGCAATCGACGCGGGCGCTCCTGTTGAGCGAGGGGTGTGGGCAGCCGGAGTCAACTATGAGAAAGGGAAATTTAATATTGGTGCGATCGACTACTACAGCCAGGATATTATCAATATCGCGTATGCCCAAACGGGTTTCGAACTCCCGCTTGCCACCGACTGGCGGCTGAGGTTCGCTGGCCAATACGTGGATCAGGGTAGTGTCGGGGACAACGAGCTGCAGGGCCACAGTTTCTCGGGCCATCAATTCGGCATCAAAGTAGAACTGCCCATCAAGAAGGCGCTGTTTACCGCGGCTTTCACCCACGCCTGGGGGACTGCCAACTTGCAAAACCCGTGGAGCGGCTATCCCGGCTATACGAGTGTTCAGGTTCAAGACTTCAACCGGGCCGGCGAGAGCGCGTTTCTTCTCCGGGCCGGTTATGACTTTCCCTGGGTCGACGGACTGAGCGCTTATGCCTTGGCGGTGTTTGGCACGGACCCCGATTCAGCGACGCAGTTTCGGCAGAACGAGTTCGATTCGAATCTCCAGTGGGCCCCGACCAAAGGCATTCTCAAGGGTTTGTCGCTGCGTCTGCGTTACGGGGTTGTCCAGCAGTTTGGAGGAGATGTCCATAACCTGACCGACTTCCGTGCGATTTGTAATTACGTGATCAAGTTCTAACAAGCTGATGCGCGGAGGAGTCGTTGGCCGACCGGAGTATGACCCAGATTTATTCGCATCGGACTTCCAGGTAAAATGACTTCCCATGACTCCGCTCTTGCCGGTTTACCACGAGCACTGCGAATCGATCGGACAGGAGAGTTTCCTGCGTATACCGTTAGGCCGTTCCTGGCGGCGCCTGACAATGAGCCCTTTAGTGTTTGCGGTTTCAGTGCTCCTTCTCGCCGGCTGCGCGTCCAATCGCGGGCAGCAGCAGCATTCGTCTGACACGCCCTTCTTCGATACTCCAGATGTTGACAGCCTTCACTAGTTCCGTTCTGGAGATCCGCTGCAAGATGTGCCCACAGCCAATCCAACCCGGTGACAGCAGCCTAACGACTACAGGTATTGCTTCGCTATAAAAAGGGGCAGTCGCATCATGAATTATCTTACCAACGCCCTTCGTGAACATCAGGAACTTGCGATCTTCCTGACCCTGGCGATCGGCTTCCTTATCGGCCGAGTAAAGATCGGGTCGTTCAGCCTCGGAATGGTCGTGGGTACGCTGCTCGCGGGAGTCGCGGTCGGGCAGCTAAACATCCAAGTGCCCGCCGTGGTCAAATATGTCTTCTTTGATTTGTTCCTCTTCACCACCGGCTACAAGGTGGGACCCCAGTTCTTCCGCGCGCTGAAGAAGGATGCATTGCCGCAGCTAGCCCTCACGGTTGTGCTTTGCGTTACCTGCCTGCTCGCTGCGTTTACCGCGGCGAAACTTCTTGACTACGACATGGGCACGGCGGCTGGTCTTCTCGCCGGCGCCTTCACGGAATCGACCGTGATCGGAACCGCCAGCGACGCCATTGGGCGGCTTGCCATCTCGGCTGCGGACAAGACGAGCCTGACTAACAACATCCCGGTGGCTTACGCCGTTACTTACCTTGTCGGAACGGGGTTCATCGTCTGGTTCCTACCGAACGTAGGTCCGAAGCTGATGCGAATTAATCTGAAGGAGGAGGCTCGGAAACTGCAGGCGAAAATTTCGGGCTCGGGTAACGAAGAGTCAGAGACGGTGTCCGCTTTCCAAAGGCTGGCAGTTCGCGCCTACCGGGTCAATCGCTTGGACTTGATCAACCGGAGTGTGGGCGAACTGGAGTCGCGGCCCAGAGAAGCTCGCGTCTTCATCTCCCGGATCCGAAGGGAGGGCAAGATCATCGAGCCTAAACCCGACACAGTCGTCCGCGAGGGCGATACCGTCGCGGTCCTGACCCGCTCGGAGCTTTTGATGGCGCGAGGCGCGGAGATCGGGACTGAGGTGAACGACAAGGAACTTCTCGATTTTCCGATCGAGTTCCTTGACGTGGTAATCACCAACAAATCGGTTGTCGGGAAAAGCATCGCCGAGTTGGCAGCGATGGAATTCGCCAAGGGCGTGTTTTTGAAGAAGCTGACCCGGACCGGCCAGGCCATGCCGTTTTTGCCTGAAACGCGGGTGGAACGGGGCGACCTGCTGACTCTGTTCGGTGCCGAGAGCGACGTCGAGCGCGCCGCCAAAAACCTCGGCTACGCCGACCACAAGACGGTGATGACGGACATGATCTTCGTCGGCGTCGGCATCTTCCTCGGTGGCCTGGTAGGATTGCTCACCGTCGTCGTTGCCGGTCTGCCACTTACCCTCACCGCCAGCGGGGGCGCGCTCATCATGGGTCTGGTCTTCGGCTGGCTGCGAGCGGTCCACCCGACGTTCGGTCGTATTCCCGAGCCCGCCATGTGGGTCTTCGACACCGTCGGGTTAACGGTCTTCATGGCTTGCGTGGGTCTCGCAGCAGGACCCAGTTTCTTTTCGGGGTTGCAGAAATCCGGGATCAGTCTCGTCCTTGTCGGCCTTGTGATCGCGGTCCTCCCGCACACCGTCGCGATCTTGTTCGGCCGATATGTGTTGAAGATGAATCCAGTCATTGTTCTGGGCGCGTGTTCCGGCGCTGGGACGATCACTGCCGCACTTCGCGCCATTCAGGAAGAGGCGCAGAGCGAACTTCCGGCCCTCGGCTACACCGTGCCCTATGCGATCGGCAATATCGTGCTTACGGCCTGGGGTCCAGTCTTGGTTGCAATGATGTCGTAGGCCGCCCATGTCAGCACCCTTGATAATCCGAACCGTGGCGCTTCCCATTTCCATTGCTCCCCTGGTACCGTCTGCGATCGTAGCGATTGCGACCACGTTCGTGCTCCGTCTCCTCGCGATCCTCTTCGACTGGAAGACCAGATCGATTATGCGTCCACCGTCCCCAGTTAATTCTTGATCATGATAATCCAAGGCTTAAAGCTTCCGCCGTCGTGAGACAACGCTTTTCCTCCGCAGCAACCTCTAATAGAGATAGAGTTCGCGGAACTATCTTCGTCACCAAAACTATGAGGACACCACCACCACCCATTCTCACCGCCCGCCCCCTGAGCCGCTGCAGAGTGTTGCTCCCGCTCACCTTGCTCGGTGCGTTGTTGCTTCCGCAATCGGCGCACGCCTCCATGTTCCACGGCGAAACGCTCGATTCAATCGCGGATGTCATTGCGTGGTTCGCGTTCATCATCGTCCCGCCCGTCTTAATCGGGGTCTTCCTGCTGGTCCATATCCTCCCTGAAAAGGTTGCCGAAAAGAGAAGGCATCCACAGCTCGGAGCTATCAAGTGCCTCTGTCTACTCTCGCTTTGCTTTGGCGGACTGCTTTGGCCGATCGCGTGGCTTTGGGCTTACTCGAAGCCCGTCTTGCACAAGATGGCGTACGGCACCGATGTCGATGACTCGCACGAAAAACCGGGCGGGGGAAAACCCGCCACCACTGAACTCGAACAACTCCGCGCCCGCGTCGCGGAACTCGAAGCGCAGATTAAGGGAAGGAAAGCGTAATGGAAGTCATCCTGCTTGGCATCTACGCGTTCTTCGTCTGGCTCATCTTCTTTAAGTTCAAATGGTTGCCTTGGAATTTCACCAGCATTGTCATTACCATCACGTTGCCCATCGTGGCAATGATGGCTCTTTTCCTCCTTCTGAACATTGCCGCGCCCGCAACTGACGACGTGCGCGCGATGAATTATGTCATCCCGATCGTTCCGCGCATAACCGGTCAGGTGACCGAGGTGCCGATTCAACCAAACCGGCCGATCAAGAAAGGCGACGTGCTTTTCAAGATCGATCCGGTGCCCTTCGAGGCGGCGGTAAAAGCCGCCGAGGCCACGCTGCGGGGAGCAAAAGATCAACTTAACAATGCCGCGAACAAAAAAGCCGCGCTGACCCCACGGATCGACCTGGCGAAAAAGCGGGTCGAGCAATTCACGGCACTCGCTGCGACCGGGGCCGGGA
>DAIMDJ010000273.1:2804-4356 GCA_036725905.1 Terriglobales bacterium | reverse complement strand
GTGATCCGCGAGGTAAATGCGCTGGTTGAAGCCGGATACCGCGAGGTGGTCATCTCCGGCATCAATCTGGGGCGGTGGGGCCGGGATTTACACGATCCGCGTAGGGACAGCCGCCCTCGGCTGTCCGGGCGAGCGCAGCTCGCCGGCGCCTCGACCGGAGCGAAAGAAACCGTTCCTTACTCCTTTGCTTCGGACACCACGGAACTCAGCAGCGCAGCGCGATCATACCGCTTTGAGAATCTAATCCACGCCATCCTCGCCCAAACTCCACTCGAAAAGCTTCGCATCTCCTCAGTTGAGCCGATGGATTGGTCCAATCAGCTCATCGCCCTCATGGCAGAGAGCACACGCATCGCCAAGCACGCGCATGTGCCTCTGCAGTCCGGCAGCGATTCCGTCCTCCGCCGCATGCACCGCCGATATCGCCCCTGGCACTATCGCGAAAAGATTGAAAAGATTCGCGCCGCCATGCCTGCCGCCGCAATCGGCGCCGACGTCATGGTCGGTTTCCCCGCAGAAACCGACGCTGAATTTGAAGATACGCGCCGCATCATCGAAGAACTGCCTTTTACCTACCTGCACGTCTTCACCTACTCGGCGCGACCCGGGACGCCCGCAGCCGCATTGCCGAATCAGACCCCGCTGCACGTCGCCCGCGAGCGTAACCGGATCCTGCGCGATCTTGCGGGCGAGAAGCATGGACTCTTCATGCGGAGCTTCATTGGGAAGACCATCGAAGCCATCACGCTAAACACCCACGTGGGGACAGCCGCCCTCGGCGGTCCAGCCGAGCAAAGCTCGGCCGAAGGTTTTCAGCCATCATCCACCTTTACCTCCGCTCTCGCTGACAACTATCTGAAGCTGCGCCTCCACGGATACCATCAGCCCAACCATTGGATTAGTGCCAAAATCGCATCAGTCGATGGCGACACGCTAACCGGATTTGTGGGTTAGGCTGCGCGAGAGTTGGTGTCTGCCTACAACGATCGTCAGGGCGCCATGCTATAATTTTTTGTCTCCAGTTGTTCAATCACTGGACGGAGGATTGTATCGACAAACGTTTTATCCGCATCAACGAGCGTATTCGCGCGCGGGAAATCCGCGTGATAGATGATGAGGGCCAGCAAATTGGAATTCTGCCGCCTTTCGAAGCGCTAAAGAAAGCCCGCGAAAAAAACCTCGACCTAGTAGAAATCTCGCCCACTGCGAACCCGCCCGTATGCCGCATCATGGACTACG
This sequence comes from Terriglobales bacterium, assembly GCA_036725905.1. Lineage (GTDB taxonomy): Bacteria > Acidobacteriota > Terriglobia > Terriglobales > Acidobacteriaceae > QIAB01. The sequence continues at coordinate 3,117 of DAIMDJ010000273.1, read as the reverse complement.
GCAAGTTTCTGTATCAGCAAGAGAAGAAAGAACGCGAGGCCAAGAAACATCAGAAGACGATTACGGTCAAGGAAGTCAAGTTCCGCATTAATGTGGACGAGCACGACTACCAGACCAAGAAAAATCATGTGCTGCGGTTCCTGGATGAGGGAGACAAGGTCAAAGCGACCATTTTCTTCCGCGGGCGCGAGATGACGCGCACCGGCCTGGGCCGGGAAATTCTGGAGCGGCTGATCAAAGACGTCGACCAGAAGGGGATCGTGGAGTTTCGTCCCCGCCAGGAAGGCAACACCCTGCATTTGATCCTGGCGCC
>DAIMDJ010000273.1:0-2704 GCA_036725905.1 Terriglobales bacterium | reverse complement strand
GGCGGCGATCTGGTAAGCGACGCGGATACGCCCAAAGTAAAGAGAATGATTCCGTATTAGAAAAATGAATGGAGGACGGGCGTCCTCGCCCGCCTTTCCCTGCATGGTAAAAAGCATGCAGCAAAGCGAGTAAAGAGGCACATCCTGCCTCCAGCCGCCAAATAGAAGGAAAAAGGAGCAAGCCATGCCTCGTGTAAAACGCGGGACGAAACGCCGCGCCAAGCGCAAAAAGATATTGGATCGCGCGAGCGGGTATTTCCTCACAAAATCAAAGCTGTATCGCTCGGCGAAAGAAGCCGTTGAGCGCGGCCTGAAGTTCGCCTACGCCGGACGCCGACAGAAAAAGCGCCAGTACCGCTCATTGTGGATCGTGCGTATCGGCGCTGCCGCCAAGCTGAACGGCATGAGCTACAACCAGTTCATCCACGGGCTGAAGAAGAGCGGAGTGGAACTGGATCGCAAGATTCTTGCGGATCTGGCAGTGAACGACGCCGCCGCCTTTAAAAGCCTCGCCGAGCAGGCGAGGGGCGCTCTCGGCGGGGCAGCGTAGTTCAGTTCTCAGCTTTCAACCGTCAGCTATCAGTTGGTTCACGGACCACGTAGAGACAGCCGCCCTCGGCTGTCTAGAGCCATTCGGAATGACAAGGTCTCCAAAAATGGCATACACCGTTCCAAAATTAAAAGACTTTTCGCCAGGGGCGCTCGACAAGGCAGCCGAAAAACTGCTGGCTGCGCTGAAAAAGGAATCGGCTGACATTAAGACTGAGTCCGACTGGAAGACATTCCGTGACCGCTGGATGGCGCGCAAGAACGGCGTGCTAACGCAGATCAACGATCTTTGGCTGAAGGGCGCCCCGAAAGAATCAAAGCGAGAAGCCGGAATTCGCGTCAACAAACTGAAGGCACGAATCACGGAACGGGTGAGGGAAACCAAAGCATCGCTGGAGTTTGGCGGCACCCTCGCCCCGGACGATCAGAATGTAGCTCGCCTCTTTCGCCCTGGAATGGAAGCCAGCCAATTGGCAGGCGCAACGATCGTTGATCCCGTTTTTGTCGGGCCCACCCGAGTTGATATCACCCTCCCCGGCAATCGGCGTCCGCTCGGCGCGGAGCATCCTGTCATCAAGACGATGAACGAAATCGTCTCCGTCTTTCGCAATCTCGGCTACTCGGTTGAAGAAGGCCCGATCATCGAAACTGACTATTACAATTTCGAGGCGCTGAACTTCCCGCCCAATCACCCAGCGCGTGACACCCAGGACACACTGTTCGTCGCTAATCAGGAGTCCAAGCCGCTGCGCGATCGCTTGCTACTGCGCACGCATACGTCTCCGGTACAGATTCGCACAATGGAGAAAATTAAGCCGCCCCTGCGCATCGTGATTCCCGGCAAAGTACACCGTAACGATCCGCCCGACGCCAGCCACTCGCCAATGTTTCACCAGATCGAGGGACTCGCGGTTGATACCAACATTACCCTCGGCGATCTGAAAGGCACGCTCGATCATGCGATGAAGGCTCTGTTTGGATCGAGTGTGAAGACGAGCTTCCGTCCGTCATTCTTTCCCTTCACCGAGCCGAGCGCGGAGATGCTTATCTCATGCTTCATCTGTGGCGGGAGCGGAAAGCGGGGATCGGATCCCTGCCGCTCCTGCAAGCAGACAGGATGGATCGAAATCCTGGGTTGCGGAATGGTGGATCCCAATGTGTTCGAGTTCGTAAAAAACAACGGCTATGATCCCAGGAAGGTTTCAGGATTTGCCTTCGGGATGGGAGCAGACCGGATTGCGATCCTAAAGTACGGCGTGGATGACATTCAGTTGTTCTTCCAGGGCGATGTCAGGTTTTTGGAGCAGTTTGGGTGAGAAGCTGTCAGCCTTCACACGAAAAAGAGCTGAAAGCTGATGGCTGAGAGCTGAAAGCCAGAAATGAAACTTTCTCCACAATGGATTCGTGATTTTGTCGAGCTTCGGGTAGATGACCGGCGATTGGCGGAGGATCTTACTGCCGCGGGGATTGCCGTAGAAGCGATGAGCGGCTCTGGCGAGAACACCGTTTTCGAGATGGAGATCGGCACCAACCGGCCCGACGCGATGAATCACTACGGCGTCGCCCGCGAGGCATCGGCAATCTACGATCTGCCACTCAAACCGGTGCAGCCGAAGCTGCCGGCTGCGAGCAGCAAAGCTGAGTTTGCTATAGAAGTTGCAGAACCGGATCTTTGCCCCCGGTTCACGGCGCGCGTGCTGCATGGCATCAGGATCAAACCCTCATTGGAGAAAGTTGCTCGTCGCCTCAGTCTGCTCGATCAGCGGCCCATCAACAATGCTGTCGACGCCACTAACTACACGCTATGGGAAATGGGCAAGCCCACACATGCGTTCGACCTCGATCTGCTCGAGGGCGGGAAAATTATGGTTCGCCGTGCACAAGAAGGCGAAACACTGAAGACGCTCGACGGCGTTGAGCGCAAGCTCACCCCAGAGGACCTAGTCGTCGCCGACGCTCGCAAGCCGGTTGCTCTCGCTGGCGTGATGGGCGGTTTCGATACGATGATCACGCAGAAGACCCGCAATGTTCTGATCGAATCGGCATGGTGGGATCCAGTGACGATTCGCAAGAGCTCGCGGCGGCACGGATTGCATACCGATGCCTCCCACCGCTTCGAGCGCGGCGCCGATTTTGAATCAACAGCACTTTCATG
>DAIMDJ010000272.1:0-4359 GCA_036725905.1 Terriglobales bacterium | reverse complement strand
ATTACTGCGAGGTCGCCATCGGCGAGGAAGAATAAATCACGCGTGTGATAGAGGATCGCGGGTACGTCGGAGGCAACGAAGTATTCATCCTTTCCGAGCCCAATCACGGCTGGTGGTCCATTACGCGCAGCCACGATCTTATTAGGTTCATCGACAGCGATTACTGCCAGCGCGAAAACGCCAGTGAGCTGGCCGACTGCCTTGCGCACGGCTTCTTCCAATGAAGGATGATGTCCGTTCGCGCCCTTCAGGAAGTATTTTTCGACGAGGTGTGCGATGACCTCTGTGTCGGTCTCTGTGGTGAAGCGGTGGCCCTCTTCGATGAGCTTCCTCTTCAGCGCAACATAGTTCTCGATAATTCCGTTGTGCACCACTACCACGCGCCCGCTGCAATCGCGGTGAGGATGGGCGTTCTCTTCGGTGGGGCGGCCGTGGGTTGCCCAGCGGGTGTGGCCGATGCCGTAAGTTCCATCGAGCGGTTTCAGGCGGATAACTTCTTCCAGATTCCGCAGCTTGCCTTCGGCGCGGCGAATCTGAAGTCCTTCCCCGTTGCCGCACACAGCTATGCCCGCAGAGTCGTAGCCGCGATACTCCAGGCGCTTGAGCCCATCAATAATGACCGGCACGACTCGCTTGTTACCCACGTATCCAACGATGCCACACATTTAGAACTCCTCGCTTGCGGGGAGGGAGCAAGATCAGTTTAGCGATCAATCTTCCAGAGTAAAGCGAAACTCTTCAATCACAGGATTTGTCAGTACCTCGCTGGCTATGCGGGCTACTTCAGCCTCGGCTTCCGTCCGGCTAAGACCGCCATTGAGCGTGAGCTCAAAATATTTCCCTTGGCGGACGTCGTTCAATTCTTTGTAGCCCATTTTTTTTAACGCGCCCTGGATCGTCTTGCCCTGAGGATCCAAAACGCTCTTCTTAAGCGAGACGTAGACGTAAGCTTTCATTGGGGGAGCCATCATTATACGTCAGAATGCCACAAATCGTGCTAAACCACAGACTTAGGCAAGTCGCGCCAGGCGCCCATCCAGCTCGGCCAGTGCGCTCTCAAGCATCTGCCGATAATGTGGATTCTGCGCCGCCTGAAGCTGCTCGTGGATGCGCTTTCGGGAGAGCAGCAGCGAGTCCCTTTGCCGTTGGGCTGCAACCTGTTCTGGTGTGAGGAGTTTTCGCGCCGTTGCGGGAGCTTGCGCCGCCGCCTGTTGCTCTTCAATCGACTTGCTTTCCCAGCCTCGCGCCACGAATGTAGATTATACTCAGTGGGCGATAACACTTACGGGAGAAGCTGTTTGGGGTTCCAGCTTCACCGTCAACCCGGATCGCAATAATAATCCTTTGCCTTGAGGCGAACTTGGTTTATTGTTCGCGGATTGGTCTCAGGTTCGGCTGGAGAGGGTTTGCTCGTGGGTAGTCGTGATGCGGCTGTGGGGATGCAAACTTCGCAACCGTGAACCCGATTCTTGAGGAGCCGTCTGCGCCGCGATCAGATCGTGAATGCTCCAAGGTATGCATAAGGGGGAATCGTAATTGTGATGCAAGTGAGTGAAGCCAGGGTGGCGAGTCTGGTAGCAGGCAATAATCTCCGGGCCTCGCGCGAGCGCCTTGGCCTAACCATGCGTGACGTCGAAAGCGCGAGCATGCGGTTAGCGGCCAGGCATGGGAATGATGAATTTGTCATCAATCCCAGCCGTCTGTCAGATATCGAGACCAAAGGGCTAGTTCCAAGCGTCTACCGCCTCTACACTTTAGCAATCGTTTACCGTTGCGATCTGCGTGAGATCCTCTCCTGGTACGGCGTCGATCTCAATTTGGCGGCTTCTGATCTGAAGCTCACACTACCGCCAAAATCGCATTGTTCAAAAGCCGTGCACGGCGCTTCGGTGGTCCAGATGCCAACGCGTCTCGATCCGAGCTTTGATTCTCGCCGTACGTCGCACCTGAGCCGCATGGTGGAGAAATGGGGCGTGGTTCCGTTCACCTATTTGGCCCAGTTTGCCAGCGATAAATACACCTACGGATATATCGGCAGCGAGGATTTCACCATGTATCCTCTTTTGCCGCCTGGAACGTTCCTGCAAGTTGACGAATCTAAGAACAAGGTTTTACAGGGCATGTGGCGCTCGGAAATTGAGCGTCCTATTTATTTCGTGGAAACACGCGAGGGGTATACCTGCTCATGGTGCATGTTGAAAGGGGATTATCTCGTACTGCAACCGCATCCGCTTTCGCCCGTACAGGTAAGGGTCTTGCGGCATCCGCAGGACGCCGAAGTAATCGGCCAAGTGGTTGGGATTGCGCTCAAGCTGGGCGATTGGCGTCCGGTCGAGTCTTTGCCCGATTCGAAGCCAGACTCGAAAGAGCGTGTAGCACTGAATTGAAATGCCGCGCCGAACCGCCAGCGAGGTCCTGCGGCAGCATGTCTTGCTGACGCATGCGCAGGCTTTCCGCATATTCGTGCGGCGCCGCCTGCTGGGCGTCACTAGATTGCTTCAAATCCTCTTTCAACATCCGCAGCGGCGCGCGCAGGATGTTGAGGAAGAATAAACGATGTGCTTCTGCCAGCGCCTGCTGAGTTGCTTCCTCCCCATGCAGCCTTTGCAATCCCCAGTGCGTGTATTTCTTATTTCCATCTCGCAGGCCGGCAATATATTCCAGTTTTCCAATAATGCCGGAGACTGCGGCTAGCGTGGTCTTAAGCACATCGTCGAGCGCTGACTTGAGAGTCATGATTCTGTTGTTCCGATTTCCGAAAACCGGATCGAGTCCGGCTTGTTGAGCCGTGGGGCCGAATCTGAGAGACATTATCACGGTTCAAGCTCGTAGGCCACTATCAAGTGAATTCCGCGCAAACTGAGGACGGGCTCGCGGCGTGGGACCGCCGAACGCCAGGATGTGAACCCGTTAGAGTGGCGGATTGGGTTCGGCAAAAACTTCATCCGACTGGATTGCTGCGATGACTCTGGCTTTTTTTATAGCGTTCTTAGCCCTTGCGGGCCTGATTCTCCTGCTTCTGGTAACACGAGGGTACAGCAACAGCGTCAGCGGGCTGGAGGATCTGGCCGGGCGCACGCGGCCTATCGATATCGAAGCATTCCGCAACATCATCGACCCCGCCGAAGAGGAGTTCCTGCGTGCCAACCTGCCCGCGCACGAATTTCGCTCGGTGCAACGGCAGCGATTGCTGGCTGCCTCAGAATACGTCCGCAACGCCGCGCACAATGCGGCGATCTTGTTACGCTTGGGTCAAGCAGGGCTTCATAATCCCGATCCCATCGTTGCAGCAGCCTCGCGGCAGCTTGTTGATAACGCCTTGCGGCTGCGTATTTACGCGATACTTTCATTGGCTAAGTTATACGTGCGAATTGCCCTGCCAGAAGCTCGTCTCTCATCAGGCGGTTTGGCAGACAATTACCAGGAGCTCCGCAGCTTGGTAGGTTATTTTGCGCTGAAAGAAAATCCCGCGCGTGCTGCCAGACTCTCCGGCATTCTTTGATCGGACTCTTTTCAATTGTCAATGAAATTCGCAGCCGATAAGCGCCTTTGTTCCAGAATTGGGACAGAACAAAAAACACTTGCAAAATTGTCACGGTTCAAGACTATGATACTTATTACATAAGACATTGAAGGGGGCTATGCGGTGCGGTCCCCAGGGAACATGAGTTCGAATCGCCACTTCGGGCTACCAGCGCGGGATACAGCGCTCCGACCTCCCGGAAACTGACGGGATTCTAACTTACTTTTTCAGATTGTCAAGACATCTTCAGTAACCATTCTCCGGGCACCCGACGGGTCAGCGCTCTATGCCTTGCCCGACGCCTTAGCCTTGAAAAATTCGTTCGGCTTGGCGAATGTAGTCACGCAGGATTTCCGCAAACATGTTTGCATTCTTATCGGCAAGTTGCTTAATTCGCCGAAGCTAACGCTGAAGCTCCTGATTCGTTGCAAACCCAGGCGTGTGTCGTCTCCGACAGAGTTCTGAGATTTCCTCAAGAATGTTCATGCTCCAAATGACATCGGCTTGACCACGGCTTGAACCTTTGCCGTGGCATCGGCACGCACGTAGCACAGTGAACTTGAAATCGCCCGGTGCCCGAGATAATCAGCAACGGCATTCGGAAGTAGCCGACTGCGCCATTCTTTGACATTCCTTATCCTCTGAAGCTGCTGATTCCAGTGCACTGCGTCTCGTTCCTTTCACGGTTAATGCAGTGCGAGCAGTCGCCCAAAAACAACATTCACTGCGCTTCGCACACAACGGCATGTTCCGAGTGTCTTCTGTTATGGTCGTGATCTTGTCTCCATTTTTCTTTGCTCAACACAATTTGTTGTGACGCAGCAATCACGGCTGAG
>DAIMDJ010000271.1:0-4368 GCA_036725905.1 Terriglobales bacterium | reverse complement strand
CCTCGTTGGCACGCGCAATGGTATCTTTCGGGTCCGTGCCGTTCACGGCGGGATTAACATTGGAAGAGGACCTCTGCAAGCCAACATATCCAAGCGAAGCCAGCTTTTGCGCCTCGCTCGATGACAGCCCTGACGTTTCTGGCTGGTTACCCCTCCCGCCGAAGTGGCTGTCGAAAGCTTCCACTTGGGCGGCCATGGTTGCAAGTATCGCTTTGGAAGTCTGCACGAGATTCTTCGTAGCTTGCGGATCCACGGACACGTCGTAAAGTTCCGGCTTGGGCGCGCGGATGTAGAGATACTTTCCAGCGCGCCACGATTCCAACGAACTCCACCCGAAAGCTTGCTGCGGAAAATCGCTGCGCGCATACGCTGCTTGGTCGGCATCGGGATTAGTTCTCGCGATGCGCAGCAAAGACTGGCCCTGCATCTGCGATGGAACCGGAACACCGGCCACTTCCAGCACGGTCGGGGCAACGTCCACCAGGCGCACTCGCCCTTTGACTCGTTTTCCCGCCATCTGGTTTTGCGGCAGCTTCACTAGAAGGGGCACATGGATGGTCTCGTCATATAAAAAGATACCGTGCATGTCCTCGCCATGTGCGCCAAGGCCTTCACCGTGGTCCGAAGCCACTATCATGATCGAATCTTCAAAAAGCTTCTGGTTGCGCAGCATAGCAATGAGTTTTCCCAAGGCGGCATCGGCAGCGGCCACAGCACGATCGTATGAGCGCCCATATGGGGCATGTGGATCGTAAAGATGCACCCACAGAAAGAATGGACCGCGTGTGTTGTTGCTTAGCCATTTAGTTGCGCGGGCAACCACCTGATCTCCTCGACGCTCTACAAGCTGCTTGCCGCCACCACCACTGCTTTGCTCGAAACCGGCATCGTACAAATCAAATCCCCGATCGAAGCCGGGCGCCGAGCCATTTCTGGGATCAAGCAAGATGGATCCCACAAAAGCGGCGGTGCGGTATCCATGGGCGTGGAGCAAATCTGGGAGGTAGGGCAACCCAGTGGCAAGAGGAGAGCCCAATTCGCTGACCTGATGTGTCTGCGGATAAGTACCTGTCAGAATTGTCGCGTGCGACACCACCGTGAGCGGCGCTTGCGCGTAGGCATGCTCAAAGATGATGCTCTCCCGAGCAAGGCCGTCGAGGTTGGGCGTCAATGCGCTGTGCGAACCGAGAAAACCCATGCGGTCGGCTCGCGTCGAATCCAGCGTGACGAGAATAATATTTGGTTTGCCCGCACCGCGAAGGGAAACCGGAAGAGAAATCGAAATCAGAAAGCCGAGAAGAATCAATCGAGCGGGCCGCAACACGACAAACAGTGTAATGCTTGGCGGCCTCGTTCTGAAACCGACCAGCCAGAGCACTGGGCGCGCCTTAATACCGTTTGACGGGAGAGTCGAGAGCCTGCCAACATTCTGGAAGATGCGCCTGTCACTATGTTCAGGGGCGGTCACCAGAGGTGAAGGAGTAAGCACCTGAGAAAGATCGTTTGGCTACTCGCCTGCTTGTTGGCGTTTACATCAGTTGCCCTATTACCCTCGTGCCAGCGAGGCAGGGCACATTGGCAGGGAGGACAGAAGCTCATCATCTTGGGCATCGACGGCATGGATCCCCAACTTCTGACGCGTTTCATGCAAGAAGGAAAGATGCCGAACTTTGCGACGCTAGCGCAGAGAGGCTCGTTCAAACGCCTGACCTCCAGTATTCCACCGCAAAGCCCGGTGGCTTGGTCGAACATGATTACGGGCATGAATGCCGGCGGACACGGCCTGTTCGACTTCATCCATCGTGATCCTAAAACTCTGGCGCTCTACTTCTCTGCTTCGCGAGTGGAGGCGCCGAAACATTCGATTCATCTGGGCAGTTGGGTAATCCCCTTGGGTAGCGGCAGTGCCGAGCAACTGCGCCGCGGGAAAGCATTCTGGGAAATCCTCGACGACCACGGCATTCCCAATTCGGTGTTCCGCATTCCAGCGAATTTCCCGCCCGTGCCTGCGAAGGGAGAAACTCTCTCCGGCATGGGCACGCCCGACTTGCGGGGGACGTATGGCACGTTCTCCTTCTACACCGACGATCCGACGGCGGTGGCTGGTGCAGTTGAGGGCGGGCAGGTGATTCCGGTGCAAGTGGAGAATTCCCAGGTCATCGCGAATCTGATTGGCCCAGATAACACGTCCAGGAAGGGCTCTCCCGCAGCCACCGAACCCTTTTCGGTAGCCGTGGATCCGCTTGAATCGGTGGCTCGGATTGCGGTGCAGGATCACGAATTCGTGTTACGCGAAGGCGAGTGGAGTGATTGGGTGAAAATTGAGTTCCAGTTGATTCCTTTCTTTGGCAATGTGAAGGGAATGTGCCGCTTTTATTTGAAGCAGGCGCATCCCCGTTTTCAGTTGTACGTCTCGCCGATCAATATTGATCCCGCGGATCCCGCGCTCCCGATTTCAACTCCCTCGAGTTATTCGCGCTTCCTCTCAGAAGAAGTAGGAGAGTTCTACACGCAGGGAATTGCGGAGGACACGAAGGCTCTTTCGGATGGCGTGCTGGATGACAAGGAATTTCTGGAGCAATCGCGAACCGTGCTGGCCGAGCATCGCCGCATTTTTGATCTGCAATTTCCCAAATTTCAAAAAGGTGTCTTCTTCTTTTATTTCTCCAGCCTCGACCTCAACTCCCACATGCTGTGGCGGCTGATTGACCCCGAGCATCCGGCATACGACGCAACCCTTGCCTCGCAGTATGGTTCCGTTCTCCAGGATTTCTACCAGCAGATGGACCAAGTGCTCGGCGAGGTTCTTCCCAAGCTGGATGAGCACACAACTTTACTGGTTTTGTCTGATCACGGGTTTGCTCCATACCGGCGCTCGTTCAACCTGAATACGTGGCTGCTGAATAATGGCTACATCGCCCTGAAGAGTGATGCGAATCCTGACGACAATGAGCCGCTGGCCAACGTGGACTGGAGCAAGACCCGCGCTTACGGACTTGGCCTCAACGGGCTATATCTGAACATGCATGCACGCGAGCGCCAGGGCATTGTGACACCGGGCGCTGAGGCGGACGCCTTGCTGAAGGAGATCAGAGAAAAGTTGCTCGCGGTGCGTGATCCAATAAACAATCTTCCCGTGATTACTCGCGTAGATTTCGCGGCGGACGTCTATCAGGGACCCTATGCGCATGACGGTCCTGATGCATTGGTGGGATACAACCGCGGCTACCGGGCAGGCTGGAAGACGATTCTCGGAGCCTTTCCTCCGGAGGTTCTCGAAGACAACACCAATGCGTGGAGCGGTGACCACTGCATGGATTACACGCTGGTTCCGGGAGTGCTGTTGAGCAACCGGGACATTGCAGCCGCGACGCCTGCCCTTACCGATATCGCCCCAACAATTCTGGCGGAGTTTGGAATCGCCAAGCCGAAGGATATGATGGGACAGTCAGTTTTTCAGCCCAATACCGCAAGGCGCTGAGAGTTCGCAGCGTGACTTCCGGAGGAAACGATGTTTGGTTCGCACAAAGTGAAAATTGAAGGGGAGCTGCTGGACAAAGCGAAGCAGTGTGCAGAAGCTTGCGGCTACGAGTCCGTGGATGAATTTGTGCTCCACATGCTGGAGAAAGAGATCAAGAAGGTGCTTCCATCGGACGAAGGAAGCGCCCCGTCGAAAGAAGTTGTGAAGAAGCGGCTCCAAGGTTTGGGTTACATCGAGTAATGTCGGGAGAAGCAAGACCACTCACTGGCGATGCCGTCACCCACCTCTGTTGTTCCTAGAAGGTATCCAGTTAATGGTAGGTGGTGAAATCGCCTGTTAACGCCAGGGAACGGTTGGCGCTGTCTACAGCGAGTCTGCTAGAAATTCTCTTTCCAGATATTCCTTCAATGAGTTCCCATAAATAATTGCATCATCGCTGCCGTCAATGGACAAGACAACGCTGCTGTCGAGACTTGGTGTGCAAACCAAATAGCGACGGCCGTAAATAGGCACAAGACTGGCTTTAACCGGAAAGAGCGAAGCCTTCCTCCGCCAGAGTGGCTGTCAACTCTGCTCGGTCTTTACTCACATCTGCAATCAGCCGCCTTACGATTTCTAGGTCTCTTGGGTACGAATAGACTCCGACCCATTGACGCGGCGGCTCACCGCAATAAGCATATATATTCAGAGTCGGGAGATCGGTTCCGTTCATCGCCCGGAGAAACGCCCGGAAATCATGCGGGAACTGTATCCCGAGAACATCCTCGAATTCTGCGATTTTCTCGTCAGACAGGCCCGGATTCCAGCGCGTGCCGTGGAACTGAAAACCAGAAAATGAAGCAGTGGCGCTCGACGCCATTTGGCTCCCGAAGCTACGCAAGCGAAGT
>DAIMDJ010000270.1:0-4417 GCA_036725905.1 Terriglobales bacterium | reverse complement strand
GCAGGTTCGACGCTGTGAAACCGTCGTAGCTCCTCGCGCACGCGTGCGAAGGTCTCATCGCAGCGGGCTTCTGGTTGCGCCGCCACTAAGGCGTCAAGCAGTCCCGCTTGGCTGTGACGGAAGCGCACATGACCTTGCTCTGGCTTACCCATTCCAGCCAGCGGGCCAATACGGCGCAGCCACTCTTCCGGCAGCACGCCATAGGTTCCATCATCGAGCCGCACCATCTTGTCCCCGCGCCGCAGGGCTTCGAGCAACTCGGGCAGGCGCGCTGTGGTGTTCCCGTACTCTACCTCACCGTGCAGCTCGAACCAATCCACGCCACTCGAAACTTCGATGCGGAATGGGCCTGGGCGCCGGAAGATCTTTCCTTCCGCTTCGATGTCCCAGCCTGCCTCCACAAGCGAGCGCACGATGCGAGGCAGCTTGCTCGGCGCCAACTCCCACCTCGGCGTGGAATCCGGGTAGGTAGGAGCGCGCTGCTTCAGGCCAAGCTGATCGAGAAACGCCCAGGCGGCCTTCTCCGCGTTGGAATCCCGGCGTATAAAACGCCGTCCTGCAGCATCGAAAAAGCCTCGCGCCGGATCGAACGCCGCAAACATGCGGCCCTCGTAAGCAAAACACAGCTTCGCATCCAGGCGTTCATGCCGGTACGGGACGCGGGTTTTGGAAATTGTCAAATGAGGATGGGCTGGCAGAGCTACCTCCTCGTATCGTAACTCCTCTGGCACCCGCAGCGGCGGCAAGTTCGGACAGCAGAGCAAAGTCGCCAGGAATTCATCGCGCTCCTTTTCGGGAACCGAGATCGAGCCCTGTTTGCGAAGAGCGATGATCCATTCGATCGGAGTATCGTTGGCGAGAGGTGCCACGCGGTCTCTCGTGATTACCAGACCTGCCGTGGCCAGGGCCGGGAATGTTGCTTCCCCGCGCTCTTCTCCGCGCTGGAAAAAGCCGGCGAGGGTACATGCCGTTTCGCCGAGCCGGTGCAGCTCAAGGACGAAATTCCAGGGACCGCCTTCGTCCCACGCAAGCGGAAGCAGGTTGTCCGGTTCGTTCAGTGGCCGCAGGAAGCAACGTCCGGTGCGCACCACCAAAGGCATGAGCATGCTGGCCAACGCGGGCGAGAGCAGAGGAGATTCGGGGATCGGCAGATAAGTTCCCGCGTAGCCGTAGCTGTAGCTATACGATTGACCTCCCGGCAGAGAGGACAGAATTTCGCGATCCTCTGACAGCGGGAGCTGAGCGATCTGGCCTTGGCGCATGGAAAGAATTTTGGGTCGCGAGAAACTGCCATTGGCGTTCCGGTTGCGCGATTGCAGGGAGAGAACCAAATCGCCGGCGTGCACGTTTTTCGCGACATCCACGACATATAGAATCTCCAGCTTGGACGGCCAAGCCGCGCGATGTCGAGGCGGAAAGACCTCACCGAGTTGTTTCCGCCAGTCCGCTGGTTTCGGCTTTGCCGGATTCCAGACGACCGCAGGAGAACGCGATGAAAGGACCGGCGCCGTCCCGTCGTCCTCATAGAGTTCTTCATCGCCATCGTAGTAGTCACGGCCATCAAGACCATCCGCGCCAAGAGCATCCAAGTCCAGGATCAACTTGTCTGCCGAGGCAGCTGCGGTCAAATATTGATGCTGGTCAGCGGCAAGGGTGGTGGCCCACACGTGCTTGCAGGGAACGCCCTGCTCCACAAAATGGGGGCAGTCGCACCAAACCGCAAGCTTGTTGTCTCTCCAGGCGAATTGCACCTCGTAAAAGCCGGAACCGCGCACACAAGCAGTAAGCTCGGATTGGGAACCTTCGTGGATCGTGACGCGGCCCTTACAGTAGTAGTCGTCGCCGCGCTTCCGAACATTCTTGGTGAAATTCGCTGCCAGCTTGGTGGAGAGACTCATGCCCCTGCTCTATAGAACTCGCAGGATATTCTATGCAGGTTTTTCATGACTTTCCATGGAAAGAAAGCTCCTCAACTGCCAGCAGCCTCTGGAACTCCGGATAGGACTTTCCTTCGGAGGCAGAAAATAAAAGCAAGCAGTCGCTTCTCGAACTTTTATTTATGTTTTATTCGCTTTTTGGCGCATTCGCCGCAATTGATTACTACGTTTGTACTAGGTTTCCGTAATTGGGAATGATCGGCTGTCGGAATTAGCTCCATCTACCAAACGAAGCACGCCTGGCCGAGCTGTTGGCCAGTTGGATCGCGCGGAAGTAGTTGTCTCCCTTGCCTAAATCCATCTGCAGGTTGCATCTCCCGGATTTCTTGTGCCAACGTGGGATAAGGCAGGCATTTCTCAACTCTCTTTGGCAGCTATCCAAATACAGATGGAATGCACACCACAAATTGCAGGACGACCGTACCCAGCCGCGTGCCGACATACACGGCGATCCATGCGATCCATCAAGTCTCTTGAAGACAGCGAAACACGGTCCTAATATTGCTTGAGGGTCAGACTTTAGAAAGAATACCTGATTCTCGGTCGGCAGGGCCATAAAGGCCGCATCAGTCATGGCTTTCGTACGTTGACATCGGTACGGATCGCCCATCGCTTAGGGTTATTGAGAAGCCAATCTTTCTCTCTCAAAGGCGCTGTAGTTGTTCCGTACTCTCGTGAACCAACGAATCGAAAACGACTTTGCCGTTTGCATGAAGGCATTGCAAAATATGCGACCGTATCGTATATTATGCGCGTGTGGATACCACGGGACATTGAACCTAGGCTGCAACGATCTGTCCGCACTCGTCCGGTCGTGGTGCTCACAGGAGCGCGCCAGACCGGCAAGACTTCCACACTTCTACGGCTATTTCCGAAGTATGGGTTTGTCTCCCTGGACCTGCCGACTGAAGCAGAACAAGCGGAAAAGGAACCACAAAACTTCCTTGGTCGCCACCCGCCGCCAGTGATCATCGATGAGGTGCAGTATGCTCCTCGCCTATTCCGGCATCTCAAGGTGGTTGTGGACGCGAGTCGCGCCCGCAACGGCCAGTTCCTGCTTACCGGCTCACAGAAATTTACGTTGATGAAGAGTGTTTCCGAATCGCTGGCCGGGCGGGCGGATATTACGGAACTCGAGACGCTCTCCTTTGCCGAGATTCACTCCGCAAGGCCAGCAACCACGGTCGAGACGACGATCGTTCGGGGCGGTTTTCCCGAACTGCACGCGAACCCGGACATTGACCAGGTTGCCTTCTATAACTCCTATCTTGCCACCTACCTGGAACGTGACGTGCGGTCACTGGCCAACGTTGGTAACCTGCGAGACTTCGAGCGTTTTCTACGCGCTTGCGCCTTGCGTTCCGCAAACTTGCTAAACAAAGCTGATCTCGCGCGTGACATCGGCATCGCTCCTTCCACGGCAAATCATTGGTTATCCACGCTCGAGGCCTCCGGGCAGGTGGTCCTCCTTGAACCATGGTTCTCAAACCCTACCAAGTCCATCGTCAAGAGCCCTAAACTCTACTTGGCAGATACCGGCCTGCTTTGCGCTCTATTGAACATCCGCACTGAAGATGCCCTTCACCAATCACCTGCCGCCGGCGCAATCTGGGAAACCTTTGTTTTTGCTCAACTGCGTAGTCGAGAACGCCGCGCCGGACGTGTTGGCAGTCTATTCTTCTGGCGTGACCGGACACGCGAAGTGGATTTTGTTGTTGATATCGGCGGACGGTTGGACCTTTTCGAAGCGAAGTGGACCGAACTTCCGGGTGACGGTGATACGGTAAACCTCAATTTCGCGCGCACCGTTGTGGGCAAGTCGCGAGTGACCGGGGGCGCGGTCATCTCTCGCACCCCCAATAGTTTTCCACTCAGCAGTGGATTCCGCGCTCTGCCAGTGTCCGAATTGCGATGAGGCAAATCGTTATTTTGGAACTGGTTGATCGTTTTGCAAGTCGTTGAGCTGGACGTCGGGGTTTGCACTTCCAACTGAAAGGCAGAAGTTGCATTCCATTACACCTGTAAGTAGCTGGTTGTGACACGTTACGTAAGTGATTCTGCTTCAAGAGGAGAGGCGCGCCGGAGTGGAAGAAGGTCGAATGCCGCTTGGAAAAACGCGGATATGAGACTCGAAGTGGGAGACCTGGAAATAGGAGGCACTGAAAACCGTCTCTAACTGATTGCCTACAAAAGAGGAAATGGCTCCCCGGGCTAGATTCGAACTAGCAACCCTTCGGTTAACAGCCGAATGCTCTACCGTTGAGCTACCGGGGAACGCGCAACGCGCTTGTTTTCATTCTATTACAAGAAGCAGAATCCGTCATGACCTTTCGGTAGCCATCAGATTGCTCACACTCTTGGAACGTCGGTATTTTGTAGCAGTTGCACGGGGTTTCTAAAGCAGGGCTTGGGGAGATGGGGGACAAGATTTAATGCGACCCCACGGATATAATTTCCTTCCATGTCGCTTCTAACCGTGG
>DAIMDJ010000269.1:0-4418 GCA_036725905.1 Terriglobales bacterium | reverse complement strand
CAAACTCATTACGGATTGCTTGTGATCTCTGTTCGTCATAAATCTCTCGGCAAGAAGCTGGATTGCCTGCAATGGTAAACGCCGGCAACTGAAACGCAAAGACCCCGTCGATGCGCGTTCTACCGATGCTACAATTTAGGAGCATCAGCCTGCATCTAAGGGCAGAGGGCCTATTCACGCTTTGATGTTCGCGCGACAATCAAGAATCGTATTCGTGTTGCTGGCGGCGTACGTGCTCACGCTGTCCATCGCTTCCGCCCAGATCTCGAAGAAGAGCGCTCGTAAGCGTGCCGTGAAGCAGGAGGAGGCTGCGCCGGCCCCGCAACCTCCGCCTCCACCACCTCCTCCGCCCACACTGGAGCAGATGCCGGCTTCGGCGCCGCAGGTATTCTTTCGCAATGGTCAGTTGACTATCGTTGCCCGGAACTCGACCTTGGGCGATATCTTGCGCGCAGTGCACACGCAAACCGGCGCATCGGTGGACGTACCCTCAAACGCGACCGAGCGCGTGGTCAGCAATCTCGGACCCGGCCCGGCGCGCGACGTGCTTGCCTCTCTACTGAATGGATCGCATTTCAACTATGTGATGCTCGGTTCGCCGAATGATCCACACATGGTGCAGCGGATTATTCTCACCTCGAAAGCTGGCGCAGCGCCAGAAAATGCATCGTCAGAAAATGCATCGTCGAACCCCAGCCAAGTCGCAACCCAGCAGGTTTATCCGCAACAGCCAGTTCCGCCGCCGGATACCGAGGAGATGCCGGTCGAGGAAGTTCAGGATGAGGCTGCTCCTGAAGTTGACCAGGCTGAACAGCCCGGCCAGCCGGAGGAGCAGCAAGCGCCCAATGGTCAGCAGCAGGTGAAGACTCCGGAGCAGCTATTGCAGGAATTGCAGCGTCAGCAGCAACAACAACAGCAGGGCGCACCACAAGGCTTCCCGCAAAATCAGCCACAACCTCAACCACAGCCGCAGCCACAGCAGAACCCGCCGCAGTAGTGGCAGGATTTGTAACGGTTGGGAAAATGAGAAATCAGTGACGCCAGAAGGCTCTGCTCGCAAAACCATAAGCCGCGGGTGCCTTCGGCCTTGTCCTGCTCGCCGTCCCCGTCTACGCCCAGAGTGGTCTAGCTGGCAGTGCCACGGCCTCCGTCAACAGTCTGATTCCTGCGAAGCTGGGTGCAGCCGTCGCTTCGCTGCGTGGGAACAGCCGGAACTTTTTAGCGAAGAGATCCGCGCAGCGTTCCGATCTCTGCGTTAGTTCAGGCGAGCGGCGCACAAGGGCGCTGCTTGCCACGCCGCGCGCCAACATCGATTTCGATCGGATAAGGTGAGAGATGAACGCAAATCCGAAAACGCAATTAGCACCGCAAGAGAGCTCTTACCAGGGGAGTGCTGAGCAGCGGTTGAAGGAACTCGGCATCAAGCTACCGGCACCGCCTGAGCCGTTCGGTGCATACGCTGAAGCGGTGCAGACGGGCAATCTGCTTTTTCTCAGCGGCATGCTTCCGACGGAAGGACACGGCGCGAAATTCGTTGGGCGCGTCGGCGCGGAGCTCGATGTGGATGCGGGGTGCAAGGCCGCTCAGCTGGCGGCGGTCAACGTCCTCGCCGTCGCGCGGCAGCACTTGGGATCGCTCGACAGAGTGACGCGGGTCGTCCGGCTAGGCGTGTCGGTGGCCACTTCGGGCGATGTCCGGGATCAACCGAAAGTCGCTGACGCCGCTTCCGAGTTGCTGCAAGACGTCTTCGGAAAAGACAAGAGCCCATGCCGGCTGGTGTACGGCGTGGCAAGCCTTCCGCTCGGCACTCCGGTCGAACTGGAAGTCATTTTTGAGGTGATAGGGTAAAGGCGCGCGCGATGGTCGGTCGCGTGGCTAATAGTAGTAAGTTCTTTTCAACAACCACTGAAAATTATAGGAGGATTTATGGCAACGCTGAGAGTTGCGGTGAAACCAGAGGCGGCACCAATGAAGGCGGCGCAGATTTCTAAACCCGGAGCAGATTTCGAGCTTATCGAGCGCAAGATTCCTGAGCCGGGTGCAGGACAGGTGCGCATTAAGGTGCAGGCCTGTGGCGTCTGCCACAGCGACGTGCTCACGAAAGAAGGACTCTGGCCAGGAATTCAGTATCCGCGCGTTCCCGGACATGAAGTGGCAGGCGTCATCGATGAAGTGGGGGCCGGCGTTTCCGCGTGGAAGAAGGGGCAGCGAGTCGGCGTCGGCTGGCACGGCGGCCGTGACGGCACCTGTCGCGAGTGCCAGCGGGGAGATTTTCGCAATTGCCAGAACCTGAAAATTCCCGGCATCAGCTATGACGGCGGTTATCAGCAGTACATGGTCGCTCCCGTGGAGGCACTGGCGGCGATACCGGAAACTCTAAGTGACACCGAGGCAGCACCGCTGCTCTGCGCCGGCATTACCACCTACAACGCGCTGCGGCACAGTGGCGCGTTCCCCGGCGACCTGGTGGCGGTGCAAGGGATCGGCGGTCTAGGTCACCTGGGAATTCAATTTGCGAACAAATTTGGGTATAAGGTCGTGGCCATCGGGCGGGGGTCTGAAAACGCGTTGCTAGCAAAGAAACTCGGAGCAAGCGTGTACATCGACAGCGGATCGACCAACGCAGCAGAGGCATTACAGAAGCTCGGCGGCGCACGGGTAATTCTGGCGACAGCCCCAAGCTCGAAAGCCATGTCCGAGTTGATCGACGGTCTGGGTCCAAACGGCAAACTCGTGGTGATCGGCGCCACATTCGATCCCATTGAGGTCACACCGATACAACTGATCAGTGGAAGTCGAACGATTCAAGGCTGGGCCGCGGGAACATCGGCAGATTCCGAGGACACGCTCAACTTTGCCGAACTGAGCGGCGTGCGTCCGATGATTGAGACGTATCCGCTCGAAAAAGCGGCTGAAGCTTACGAACGAATGCTGAGCGGCAAGGCGCAGTTCCGCGTCGTTCTGACAATGTGAAGGGGAGAGGAACATTATCGAGAAAAGACACTGCGAGCATTGGTCCTACGAGTCTCGCCTAAGCGGAGCTATACGATGCACCTTCTTACATTGCCCCGTTTGATCGAGTGCTGGCGGATTTCCTGCGGCGCATTGTTGATCTTCGCATCATTTCAATTGTTGCCTCAAACCCACGAAAAGGAACATCTCATGAAGTACCCGACCTTTTATCGCACAATACAGATAGCCGGGCTCTCGATTTTCTACAGAGAGGCCGGCCCGAAAGACGTGCCGACGCTTCTCCTGCTGCACGGACTTCCGTCATCATCGCGGATGTTCGAGCCGCTCTTCGCCCGGCTTTCCGATCGCTATCACCTTGTCGCGCCCGATTACCCGGGCTTCGGACACAGCGACTGGCCGGACCCGAAAAAATTCGCGTATACGTTCGATCACTACGCCGAGATCATGAATCACTTCACCGAAGCGCTCGGGCTCTCGCGCTACACGCTTTACATGCAGGATTACGGCGGCCCGGTGGGTTTTCGCATGGCCTTGGCCCATCCGGAGCGCATCGAGGCGCTCATCGTCCAGGACGCTGTGGCGCACAACGAAGGCCTGGGGGCGAATTGGAAGACGCGGCGGGCCTTTTGGGCCGATCGCGCTGCCAACGAAAGCGCGCTTCGCACAAATCTCCTGTCGCTGGCGACGACGCGCACGCGCCACATCGGAAACGATCCCAACGTGGATCGCTATGACCCCGATCTCTGGACCGATGAATTTTATTTTCTCAATCAGCCCGGCCAGGCCGACATTCAGAGCGATTTGTTCTACGACTATAGATCAAACGTGGAGGCCTATCCGAAGTGGCAAGCATGGATGCGCGAGAAGCGGCCGCGCCTGCTGGTGATCTGGGGCAAGTATGACCTCTCGTTCGATCCCGGCGAACCGGAACGCTACCGCAAGGATGTGCCGAACGCTGAAGTTCACGTTCTCGACGCCGGTCACTTCGCGCTGGACACCGCCGCAGATGAGATCGCCGCGTTGGTCCAACGATTTGTCGATTCTTCACGTGGGGAGTTGAAGGCGCGGCGCGCTGGCTGAGACCGCTATGAGAAAGCTTGCCTACTAATTATTGAGATCTAACGCGGCTAGGCGCATCCAACGCTTGAGGCTTTCATATGCGACCTGACATCATTCCGGGAGCTATCTTCCCCGACTATGAGCTTTCCGACCACACTGCGAAACGCCGCAAGCTCTCCGAACTGCAAGGACAACATCCGATGGTTCTCGTTCTCAGCCGCGGAGGGTATTGCCCCAGGGACCGCCGACAGGCTGAGGGACTAGTTCAACTGCATCGTGAGCTTGAGGTTGCCTATTGCCGGCTCGTCACGGTTAGCACCAACAATATAACCGAGACGAATGAATACCGAAGCGGAGTTGGCGCCCACTGGCCTTTCCTCTCCGAC
>DAIMDJ010000268.1:0-4451 GCA_036725905.1 Terriglobales bacterium | reverse complement strand
TCGGGAGGCATGGCTCGAAGATCGCGGATGGCAGTGCCCACCATGCGGCGCCGGTCAGGAGGAAGCTGCTGTAGCTGGCCAAAGACTTGCCGCGCTTGCTGCTTCTGCCCAGGAGTCAGGTGCTCCCAAGTTTCCATCCGGTTGAGAATGCGGTCCTGACGTTGCGGCGGCAGGCTATTAAAGCGCTGCAAGCGATCACGCAATCGTTGCTGCCGCTCCGGCGGTAAGTTGCGGAACTGAGGATCACTTTCCAGAGCTTTCTGCTGTTGATCGGGAGGCACGCCTTTGTGTTGCCGGAGCCATTCCCCTGCATGATGAGCCGGCGGTTGCGGCGGTCTGGCGGCCTGCCGCTCTTCACGTCGTTCAGCCCGCTGCTGCGCTCGCGGTGGCTGATGCTTCTGGGCGGCCACCGGCGTCGCGAGAGCAAGGCTCACGATGAGCAGCCGTGCAGTGGTGGAATTTCGTGTACCCATTTCCCCGGTCTTCCTGGCGAAGGATAGAGAATCGTTCTACGGATTCGCGGTCACATCCTGTTGCACTGTCAGATCATCGAGCACATCGAAGTCCGAGTACAAGTCATGATTCTTATCCAAGGCCTGTAAATCGCCAACGGCCGTGCCCGGCTCTGCAGGAACGCTCGCTATTTGCTGAGGACCATGCTTGGAGCCGGATCCGGTAAACCGCACCAGCGTCACGCTAACCACCATCAGCACGGCAAACGAAATGGCCAGCGCAGGCCGCCGCAACCACTGCAGGAATCCGCTCGCCTGCTTTTGCAACTCTTCACGCAAGCGCGCGCGCAGGCGCACGTCGAAATAAGGAGACGGCTCCGGTGCCCGCCATTCATCGAGCAGCGACATGGTTTGGCGGAAGGCCTCCAGCTTCCCCGCGCATTCGGCACAGGAATCAAGATGGGTTTTCATCTCCGGCGTAACCGCGTTCAGGCCGGCGGCCAAGTCCGGCATCAATTCGCGAATTTCATTACACTTCATGATTGCGTCCTTTTCCCAACGTGGCGCGGGCGCTCTGCCCGCGTCCATCCCTAAATAAACTCCTTCAACTGCTCGCGCAGAGTTTCATACGCGCGAAACAGCAATGACTTAGTGGCGGATTCACTCAACTTCAACACATCGGCGATCTGCCGGTAATCCATTTGCTGATATTTATGCATAACAACTGCAAGCCTCTGTCGCTCCGGTAAAGCTTCAACACGCTGCCGGATTGCCGCCAGCCGTTCTCGCCGCACCAGATTCTCTTCTGCGGTTGGCGCAGCGTCGGGCACATCAAGAGTGCGTCCGCTTTCCTCATCCGGCTCGTCGATGCTGACCGTATTCTCCGGCCGTTCCTGCCGCGTATCGCGCGCATGATTCACTGCCAGATTCGTGGCAATGCGATAGAGCCAAGTGGTGAACTTGGCGCTGGCTTCGTAGTTCTCGCGCGAGCGATAGACGCGCAGAAAAACCTCCTGCGCCAGATCCTCCGCCACCGCCGCGTTATGCGCCATGCGGTACATAAAACTCATCATCGGTCGACGGTATTTCTGCACCAGGTAGTCGAAAGCCGAATCGTCGCCAGCCTTCACTTTGAGCATCACCTGCGCATCAGTCAGTTCGCCAGACACGCCCGCCTCGACCGCAAGCTGGGGCTGGCGAGGTCCGCCCCCCATCGCGAGCACCCCGCGATCGATGGCGATGCTGCTCACATCAGAATCAACCCTGCCAGAGGGAAAAAGTTGCGCATCCTGAGGGTCAGAAGTCCCTTTCTCTGAAGGGAGTACAGGTGTCTTGGCAGGTTTGGAATCGAACGCCATCGGGTGACCGGCGCGGCAGTAAAGGCGGGCTCGCCCGGCACGCCGCGAGAACTAGGCTATCACGGCGCGAACCAAGCAGAAACGTTTCCTTTGCTAGACTATAGCCTCTGTTGAGTGGGCGCTTAACTCAGATTAGATGAGCTAACTCGTGTTGATTCGGCTGCATTTACGCTCTCGGAAAGAGCAAATTGACTCGGATTTGGCAGGGTTCTTTGCGCAAGTTTTGCCTATGTTTCTAGCTGCACTTTGCACAGAACTTTCCCGGCCAGTCCGCAACTTTTTACGTGTTCTTGTGTTCTCAGCTAGGCTGTGCGACTGCGACATTTGATTTTCTCGATGTTCGCACTCATTGTCGCGTCTTCGACAGGTGCTTCCGCCCAAGACGCGGGAGTGCTGCCAAATGCTGTCGCTCCTCTGACCATACCCACTCCTGACGGTTCCGGCCAAGTCACCGAACCGTCAATTGTTCAATTCTCGCCTCCATGGCGTGGATTTACATACTGGATGGTAGTGGCACCGTATCCCCATAGCGATGCGGAAGACGAGAATCCCTCAATCTTCGTTTCTGATGACGGGCAGCATTGGTCACTTCCTCCCGGAGGAACCAATCCAATACAGAAACCGACTCCCCATTCTCATTTGGCAGATTCAAGTCTTTTTTACGACCGCATTTCCGACCAGCTTTGGCTCTATTACATCTCCGAAGACCAATTTCACTTTACTGATGTAATACGGACGATATCAATCGATGGGTTGCACTGGAGCACGCCGGAGCGTGTGATTCACGCACCAGACTACCAGGTAGTCATGCCGACGGTCGCCAAAATTGGCGATCAATACTGGTTATGGTCGGTGAATGCAGGCGGGGCGGGCTGCTCAGCCTCTTCGACCTTCGTGCAGTATCGAACATCTTGGGACGGCGTGCATTGGTCTGCACCACGCCTCACCGACATTGTCCAGCCTGGTTATCGAATCTGGCACATCGGGGTGACTGAACTGTTTGAGCTGCGCCCGCGCATATCCATGCCGGTCAGGAGGGACAGATTTGTGAATGACGGCAGCATTCGGCGCGACTTCGATGATGATGTACAAACCGAAGATCAGTTAGTCTTTACGCGCGGTGTTTACGCGATGCTGGCATCAGCATATGACAGTGATTGCGGACATGACGATCTTTTCTTGGCCCTATCGGATGACGGCATCCATTGGACACATTTTTCCAGACCACTATTAACACCTGATCGCGGTCATTGGGACGGCAGCGCAATTTACAAATCCACTCTGGCGTTCGACTCGAAAACGGACGTAATTACCGTCTGGTATTCGGCCCTAGCTGGGGATTCTTGGCACCTTGGAGTGACCCAAGGAGACTTGCGGCACACACTCCAAGAACTCCGAGTGCCGGATCGGAGACCGTTCTGACCATAGGCTTATCTCTAAATCATCGCCGCAATCTGTGAAGGCTCCAGGAACGCTCCACTGGCCGATAACGCGGGAATCACAACACAATTGAGTGAGGCCGGATACTCGGCTTTCCGGATTGCCTCGACCTGCCTGTCAAAGATTCCACCGAACCTTTAACAGAACCGCGCCACCGCGCTCAAAGTGCTCCTCTATGCAAAAGGCAACCGCCGGATCATTGTTATTAACGTGCCCTGGTATCTGCGATCATAACGAAAAGGGCCGCGAGTTGACGATTTCCGCTCCGAACTGATTGAATGAGGCCAGTGGGCGCTTAACTCAGCGGTAGAGTGCCATCTTCACACGGTGGAAGTCATAGGTTCGAATCCTATAGCGCCCACCATTTTCCCATTGAGATTTCTGGTTACGAGGTCCCGCACTGCGCTCGGGATTTCGCCTGCTGGCTCACGCCCGCAAAACGGCTCAAGTTCCTATAGCGCCCACCAGCTTCCGCAAGGTTTTGTATTCAGAATTAGGGAATTCAGCTTCGCACCGTCGCGCCGCTGTGAACTGGACGTCCCGGCAGAGGGTTGCCCCAAATGCTGCGTTCATCGAGGCTCACGAGGCCAACTTGATCGCCCGTTCCGCTGACCCAAACCACGCGAAAGCGCGCTTTTCTACCGCGATGGTGTACTTCGACAACAGAAGCGCGCTGGATTATCGGTGGGGTGTGTTCCAGGCGAGCGCCACGGCTGCTGATGTCGTGAGTGAAAACCGTCTGCTTAAAGCGATGACCGGTGTAATCGACTCCGGCTAACTCCACCCGGAGCCGCACTTCATGGCGTGGATCGACACGGCTGGCCATACGGTTACCTCAGTCACTTCCTGTCCTCTAACACTGTAGCGTGGCCGCTTCAGGCTTTGCTCATCACGGAGGTGAAGGGCTAGCCCATGTACTCTGGAGAGCCCGCTTGCACTGCTCACGTGGGGACGGGCGCCCTCGCCCGTCCGGCCTGAGCGAAGCTCGGCGGTGCTGCAAGAAGGAGTTTTCAATTAATAATTGGGAGAACTCCCGTCTCCATGGGTTTGGGAAGCGCATGACCTCGAATCGCGCAGCGGCCCAACCACTGCGACTCAGGTCAGCGCATTCGCGTCTTTGAGGTCACCGTATCCAAACTCGCCTCTCTCCACAGCTTTCTGGGTTATACTGCGCTCACGTTCTCTAAATTCTCTCGGGGAA
>DAIMDJ010000267.1:0-4486 GCA_036725905.1 Terriglobales bacterium | reverse complement strand
TGCGGCGGACCCTATCGCGCTAGATGTGCTCAAGCGAAGTACGGACGCCGTTTTGCCCCATCTGCCCGAGAAGGCATTGAGCCGGGCCGAGCAGGAAGCCCGGCCCCATAAGACCATCGCCTACACGTGGGATGAAACGTATACGCTGCCGGAAAACCTCTTCCTCGCGTATCAACGGAGCAGTGACAAGCGCTATCGTGATTTGGCGGTGCGCTTCATCTATCACGAGTACTACGACGCGCTCGCGGAAAACCACAATGCCCTTCCCGGCAAGCACGCGTACAGTCACGTCAACACATTAAGTTCGGCGATGCAGGCCTATTTGATGTTGGGTAACGAAAAATATCTCCGCGCTGCTGCGAACGGACTGCGTATGGTGCAGGAACAGAGCTACGCCACGGGAGGATGGGGACCGAACGAAGCATTTGTTGAACCGGGCAAGGGCCTGCTTGCCGCAAGCTTGGGCACGACCCGCTCCAGCTTCGAGACTCCGTGTGGCGCATACGGGCAGTTCAAGATCACGCGGTACTTGCTAAGGGTGACGCGCGACTCCCGTTACGGTGACAGCATGGAACAGGTGCTGTACAACACGGTCGCCGGCGCCAAACCGATTCTTGCTGACGGCACCAGCTTCTACTATTCAGATTACAACAGTGAGGGTGCCAAGAAAGTCTATTACAAAGACAAGTGGCCCTGCTGTTCCGGCACTTTCCCGCAGTTGACCGCCGACTATGGCATCAGCTCATACTATCCTGGCAAAGACGGCATCTATGTCAACCTCTTCGTTCCTTCTCGAGTCACTTGGATGCAGAACAGCACGCGTTGCACTCTCACGCAGCAAACCTCCTATCCCACATCCAACGCGACGCAGCTTCAGCTGGATATGGCGCGTCCTGAAAACTTCACGGTCTATCTACGAATTCCCGCCTGGACGGACGCCAAAACGCGGATTTCCGTCAACGGCAAACGCGCCGTAGGTGACATTGTCCCGGGAAAATTCTTTGCGCTGCCACGAACCTGGAAAAATGGAGATCGGGTGGAGTTTGAAATTGGAATGCCGCTTCGCCTGCAAGCAGTGGACGCGCAGAACGCGAGTACGGTGGCACTGGTCCGCGGGCCGCTAGCCCTCTTTGGCGTTGGCAATCTGCCCGCAAAGTTTACTCGTGCACAGCTTCTCGCCGCTGCGGCTGCATCCCAGTCTTCAGAAGACTGGCTGGTCGAGACCGATGCCGGGAGAGTGGCATTTCGTCCTTTCGCGGCAATCCGTGATGAATCGTATCGCCTATATCAGAACGTACCGGTCGAAATCGCCGACCCAGGCCGCGATTGACCTTGACGTGAGCGGCCTTCGGAGACTTTCGTCCGGCCGTGCAGTCAATTCCAATTGGTTAGCTTCATCGGTCCGGGCGGAAGAGGGGAATTGCTTGTGATTGCCTGCTAGGGCTCGAATACTTCAGGGCCGTTTGCTTGAAGCGCCGCATAGTTGAAACAGTGCAGAATTTTAGAAGACGTTCTCTGCTATGCATGGCGTGGACTTCCCTTGAAGGAGAACCGCATGACTATGGCAAAAGACATGTCGCGAAGGCGGTTTGTGAACTCAGCGATCTCGAGCGCCGCTATTTCATGCATGCCGATCAAAGGGCTCTTTGCCGGCTATGCGGAGAGCGTACGGACCGCGGACGCACTTCGACAGCAAACTGGATCGGTTCTGCCCGACAGCGCTGCTTGGAAAGACCAAGGTGTCGAGAACCTTCAGAAATCGCCGTACGCCAAGCTGCACAATGTGCCAGTGCGCGCTGTCACGATCGGTAGCGGTTTTTGGGGCCGCCGGCGCGACACTAATGTCACGAAAAGCATTCCCAGTATGCACGACCTGCTCGAGTCTAACGGCCGCCTGATTAATTTCCGCCGACTGGCTGATAAGAGCAAGGGTGATCAGCGAGGGCCCGTTTTTTCTGACTCCGACATTTATAAATGGACCGAGGCGGTGGGGTT
Organism: Terriglobales bacterium; assembly: GCA_036725905.1. Classification (GTDB taxonomy): domain Bacteria; phylum Acidobacteriota; class Terriglobia; order Terriglobales; family Acidobacteriaceae; genus QIAB01. The sequence goes on along the minus strand of DAIMDJ010000267.1, from coordinate 2,491 downwards.
CGCGCTGCAATCGGGCGACCGTCCAGAGATGCGATCGATGGCTGAAAAATTCATCGATGATGTTGTCGCTGTGCAGGAACCCAGCGGCTACCTTAACACCTATTACGTCGATGATCGCGTATCACAGCGCATGCTGACTCAAACGCAGACGACCGGCCATGAACTCTACAACATTGGGCACATGCTGCAGGGCGCTATCGCCTACTATCGGGGCACCGGCGACCGCAAGATGTTGGATGCCGGTATCCGCTTCGTCAATAACTTTCTCCTGCCGGATTACGGTCCCGCGCCCAAGAAGCCGATTGTTTCCGGGCACCCGGAGATTGAGATGGGCCTGATCGAGCTGTATCGCATGACCGGTGACAAGCGGCAACTTGATCTCGCAGCCTACATCCTCCAGGGAGACGATCGCCTGCAACTGCCAAAGCCAAGAACAATCTACATGTTCAGCGGGACGCCATTTACATCGCGAACCAAGCTTGAGGGACACGCTGTCCGTGCCATGTATGCTTGCTGCGGCGCGACGGACTACTATATAGAAACGGGCGATCCCGCCTATTGGAAAACACTCAACACGCTGTGGAACGACATGACGGGAAACAAGATGTACGTTACCGGAGGAGTTGGCTCGCGCGCGGCTGGCGAAGCCTTCGGCGATGCCTACGAACTGCCGAACTATCGGGCCTACGGGGAAAGCTGTGCTGCCATCGGCAACATGATGTGGAACTGGCGAATGCTTGCGGCCACCGGAGACGCGAAGTTCACCGATGTCATCGAAAGGGCGCTGTATAACGGTATCAATTCTGGGATGTCGCTTGACGGTACGCTCTACTGTTATCGAAACCCACTGGCATTCGATCCTTCCAACGGGGACAAGATTAGAAACCCGTGGTACGACACGACCTGCTGCCCACCAAACCTTGAACGCACCTTCGCTTCGCTGCCGGGCTATTTCTACAGCACGAGCAGCGATGGAATTTATCTGCATCTTTACGATAATTCTGAGCTCGATTGGCACCTGGAAAATGGCACGGCCCTGAAGGTCACGCAGAAGACCAATTATCCTTGGGACGGCAGCGTGGAAATTGCTGTCGTGCCGGCGGAGGCTTCGCATTTCACTTTCTATCTGCGCATTCCAGGGTGGGCCGAGCGCAGGCAAGTTTCCGTGAACGGGAAGGCGCTCACGGGCACGAAGCCCGGTGAATATCTGCCGATTCAGCGCCGCTGGTCGCCGGGGGACGCGATTCGTTTGCAAATGGAAATGACCCCGCAAATGATCCAAGCAAATCCTCGTCTCGTCGACGACACGGGACGCGTTGTCATCCAGCGCGGCCCTCTCGTTTACTGCCTGGAAGAACTCGACCAGCCGAATGGAGTGGCGCTTACCGATGTGGCTGTGGATTTGGACCAGAAGGCGGGCGCAGTGTTCCACAGCGAGCTCAAGAGCGATTTGCTCGGCGGGGTGTATGTGCTGCGTCACATGGGCGCGGTTTACGACAAAACAAGCTCGAGTGACGCTCTCTACTCTCACTACAAGGGGGAGCCGGTAAAGACCCGGCGGGTTCCGCTGACCTTCATTCCCTACTACGCGTGGGCAAATCGGCAAGCGACTCCGATGCAAGTTTGGACTCCAGTTCTGTAAATTGCTGGACCCTAAAAGAATTGGTCGGGGCGAATGGATTTGAACCATCGACCTCCTGGTCCCGAACCAGATTCCGCGCCTTATTGAAATCTATGAAATTCTGTGGCTCCTAAGCGATTGATGCTAAACCTGTTGCGCCCGACCTGTAGAAGTCGATAGAAGCGTTCGGACGCGAAGTGCGCCTGCAGCCACAAAATTACAGTGTGTTAAGACGGCGGTTGTTAGACAGCCTACAGCGTCCAAGTGACCTTCGACAGACCGTACGAGCCTCCGAAAGGAAGAGGAAAGGTGGGCGGGGCTCTTTTGTTGTCCGTAATTCCGATCCCCTCAGACAAGAAATAGCTGCGTGCCGGTCAGGTTATAAGGCATCGTCAGACCGGCGCGGCATACGCCCGCCTAAATTCAAATCGATTCGGAGGAAAAGAACATGAAACGCTTACTCGTTGTTACGTTCCTTGCAGTAGGTCTGCTCGCAGTAGCCGGGGCAACGCTGGTAGATCGGCATAAGCTGGTTGCGGACGGGAACCCACCGCCGCCGTTTCCGTGGTATGTAGCGGACGGGAACCCTCCACCACCATTCCCGCCGAAACCGCCAGCGTTGTGCCTACCGGCATAGCACTGTAGGATCGCGCACCGTGGCAGCGAGGGAGCCGCTGCGGTGCGCGTCTCTATTCTGGTGTTTAATGGCATGACAAGTCCCATGCCGCGTGTTATAAGAAAGGCAGTCTTTTCATAGTGACGTGCCCGGAGTGGTTATGGCATCCATTTCTCTCGCGGTCCTTCTCGCCTTTTCACTGCTCTTTCTCCTACGCACCCAAAGAGGCATCAAGCGTCGCATAGCGTCACAAC
>DAIMDJ010000266.1:1961-4491 GCA_036725905.1 Terriglobales bacterium | reverse complement strand
ATCGACAATTACCCGGAGGATCAGGTCGAAGAAATGGACGCAGTGAACAATCCCGAAGACCCGACCGCAGGCACGCGGAAAGTGCCGTTCTCGCGCGTGCTGTACATCGAGCAGGACGATTTCCGGGAGATTCCGCCCAAGCAGTATTACCGCCTGTCGCCAGGGCGCGAGGTCCGGTTGCGGTATGGCTACTTCGTCACCTGCACGGATGTAGTGAAGAATGAGAAGGGCGAAGTGATCGAGGTTCATTGCACTTATGACCCCGCAACGCGAGGTGGAAATTCTCCTCCCGATGGGCGCAAGGTCAAATCGACCATTCATTGGGTTTCCGCGGCACACGCCATAAACGCCGAAGTTCGGCTCTATGAAACGCTCTTTACGCGGGAAGATCCGAACCAAACCGAAGAAGGACAGGATTTCACCGCGAACCTAAATCCGCGATCGTTGGAAGTTGTCCGCGATGCCAAGCTCGAGCCTTCATTAGCGAATGCCGCGGTGGGGGGACGATATCAGTTCGAACGGCTGGGATACTTCTGTGTAGATCCCGATTCGGGTCCCCGGAAACCAGTGTTCAACAGGACGGTTGCTTTGAAGGACACCTGGGCCAAGATCGAAAAGAGCAGCCCCAGCCGGCGTTAACTTGCGTCTTCGCAGTCACTATCCGGTTTGTTACGGGGCTATCCAATCGGATAGGGTTGATTTAGTGCTCGTAATAGGCATTAAAGGCTATCTTCTTTATTCTCACAATGCTTGCCTTACGATCCAACTGCCGTCGCATGGAATCCCGATTGCTCCTATATCTTTGAAGCGCCACTTCGGAAGCTTGCGTTTCCCTCACACGAATCGGTTGTCAGCGATTGGTCGTCGTCTTAAAGCAGATCGGGCCCGACAGACCACGAACGACCGTTGAACCACTCGCGTTCAGTTAACTCTCTATTGATGTTCGCTCGGAATTCTCAAGGAAGGAGTCAATTATTATGCGATCAACCGCAACCGCAAGCGCGGTACCCGCGATGGAACCGGTGGAAGCTCCGGCATATGCACCGGCAAGAAAATCAGGCGTGGTGCTCGCGAAACCGACAGTCGGACCCACTCTGGCGGCCGGTGGCGCCGCGAAGTTCGCTGATAACGGCGGTCCCGTGATCGAGATCACTCGCGTTCAACTGGTGTATTGGGGAAGCGCATGGGCGTCAAATCCACCCCCGACGCCATCCGCCAATCAGGTCACAGGAGCAGTAGAAAACATGCTTTCGGGTTCTTACATGACCGGTCTCGCGCAATACCGGCAGATTGGCCGTGGATACCTGCTGGGTGCCACTGTATACGGCGCTTCCAATCCGCCTAACAACTTCACCGACAGCGATGTCAGCAACTTTCTGAAAGCGCGGATCGCCGATGGGACGCTTCCATCGCTCGATGCGGACAATCAGAATTTGTATCTGGTGATCATGCCGCAAGGTGTGAACAATCAGAACTCCGGCTTCATTGGCGAGCACACCTACTATGTTGATCCCGCCGGGAAGCATGTCCATTTTGGATGGATCACCAACGGCGGCACGCTCAACGGCGTCACTAGCATTCTCAGTCATGAACTAGTCGAGTCCGTAACCGATCCGGAAGGCAGCGCGATCACGGGAGTCGCCGGGACATGCACGCAAGGTGGATGGTGCGAGATCGGCGATGTCTGCTACATCAACAGCGTCGTCGATGGGACGACGGTGCAGAAGTATTATTCGAACAACGATTCGGGCTGCATCGCGCCAGTTTGGCCGGCACTGAATTTCCCCATTTCTGGCGTGCAGTGGCGGGGAACTCTGCCACCCAGCGCGACCATCACCTGGTTCACCTATAACTGGCCCGAGTACTACTTCGTTTTGTGGGATGTGGTGCCCACGACGCTTGGGCCGGGTGGCCCTGAAGTTAAATCACGAGTGAAGGTGGAACGCGCTTCCGGCGCTTACATCACTTACTGGATCGAAGTTACAAATCTCACAAATCGCCAGGTCGATATCGAAGGACGTTACGTCATTCTCGACCGCTAAACAGACCAAGAGAGGAGAAAATTTATGGCCTATGGAGTGCAATTCCGTGGCAGGCTGCAGCCGAACCAGACGCAGCGCTGGTTCACCTACAACTGGCCCTCAAACTATGACGTAGCGTGGATGGTAGTTCCCACTGACGCTCAGCCCGGCGGGGCGCATGTTACCTGCGACGTCGCGCTGGAAAGGGCCGCGAACAACACGTTCACGTACTGGCTAACCGTCCAGAACCTGACCTCAGATTCTTTTGATTTCGAAGCGCGGTACAACTTCCTGAACTAGGAGGAGCAATGCGAATCACAATTGAAATGGACGATCAAGCGAGCCAGCCTCGGATCACGACCTCAGGCTCTGGACTGGCGGTGGCCGCGGCTGCTCAGGATGCCGGACCGGCACGCGGAGAACCCGCCACCCCGCGCTTTAGGGCAGCTCAAGCAATTGATGCGGGAGCTGCTCCCGAGGCAATCCAGAAAAAGCTGGATTAAAGTTGG
>DAIMDJ010000266.1:0-1951 GCA_036725905.1 Terriglobales bacterium | reverse complement strand
GCTCCCATCCGACAGGGACGGGGCGTGGGGTTCGACCCTGATTCCTATCTCTCTCAGCCCGGGAATGGCTCGAATTACCCGTGTACGTGCGGGCTTTGCGCCGGGTTCCTGCGGTGTGGCGGCGGGCCTTTGACGACCTTCACTTCGAACTCAACCGGCAATTTCTTCGGCGGATAGCAAGCGGCGTTATCGCAGGCCTGATACTTCAATTCTCCGTGCAGCATGTACTTGCCCGGCACAACACCTGCAAGCGGGCGCACAATTACGCCTACCGAGAACTCTGTGCTGTAAACGCTCAGCTTCTCATCCGGAGCAAACGGAAAACTGGCCTCCTGGCCCGGAGGGTAGGTGATTTTTCCGATCACAATATCCGTTGGCGCGTTGATTTTGAGCGCCGTGGGAATAAGAAATTCGGAGTTAGGTTTGTTGGAGTTGACGTGAAAGCCGGGGCTGATGTGAAAGCGGAGGCCGATATCGGAAGGCTTGCCGCGGGTTACGGTGGTGATCGGCGCGGGTGACATGGTGACGGATGGAATTTTTCGGCCGGGGATGTCCTGAGAGATTGCTTGCGACGTGAACATCAACAGCACAGCTATGACTCGGCTAGAAGACATGACTTTCAGGAAAGCCGGTAATCTTGATGTCGAGCTTCGCTCGACTGGGCGACCGCCCCTACGTGAGCATAGTTGAGCGCCGCCAGCGTACATTCATTAATCACTTCTGCGCTTCTACCGCCTGGCCCTGAGCTAAGGCTTTCTTGACATTCTCTGCAATCTCGCTTTTGCCTATGAGTCCGACGACTTTATCGACCACCTTGCCATCGCGGCCAATGTAGAACGTTTCAGGCATAAACGGGATGCCGCCGTAGGCGTCGCCAACCGCTTCCTTTCCGATGAGCACAGGGTAATTGACACCCAAGTCTTTCGCGAACTTGCCGATATCTTCGGGACTGGCGTCATCCATCGCGACTCCGACCACTTGCAAACCCTGCGGCCCGTATTGTTTCTGCAGCTCCACAAACCAGGGCATTTCGATTTTGCACGGCTGGCACCACGTCGCCCAAAAATTCAGCAGAACGCCTTTGCCACGAAAGTCGGCGAGACGAACGGTTTTGCCATCAAGCGACTGCAGCGTGAACTCGGGCGCGGGCTGGCCTTTCATCTGGGCGCCGGCTTTGTCGATGGGGTTCGAATTGCGGCGAGCCATGTGGAACCCGAACACCAGCATGATGGTCAGCGCCATTGCCGCAACGATGATGATAAAAGGATCGCGCTTCACAAGAGCTCCTACAAAGCAAATCGGTTCAAGAACGATAAATAATTCGAAATGATCGTAAAACGCCCCAACACCAGCAATATTCCCAGGGCAATCAGTAGCGCGCCGCTCGCGACTTCCAGCGCGTGCATGTGGGCGCGGAAGCGGCCGTAAAACTTCAAGAACCTTTCAATTCCCAGCGACGTCAGCAGAAAGGGAACGGCGAGGCCAAGCGAATATACGCCGAGAAGAATGATGCCCTTCAGCACGGAATCCTGCGCCGCAGCGAATCCCAGGATCACCGCCAGAATTGGACCCACGCACGGAGTCCACCCGAAAGCGAAAGCAAATCCGATTAGGAAGGCGCCAAAGGGCGTGCTGCCCCCTTTCAAGTTGTGGAGACGAGCATCGGTGTAGAGAGCCTTGATCTTAAATATGCCTGTGAGGTGAAGGCCAAAAAGAATGATGACCACACCGGCGATCTGCGCGAACAGAGACTTGTAGCGCGCGAGCAACTGGCCAACTTCAGTTGAGATTGCGCCAAGAGTGATGAAGACGACGCTGAATCCGAGTATGAAACCCACAGAATTCAGCATGACTTTGCGCAGCAGTTGCGCTTCCTGTGATTTGAGTTCTTCCACGCCAGCGCCAGAGATCAGCGACACATATCCGGGCACAAGCGGCAGCACGCAGGGCG
>DAIMDJ010000265.1:0-4515 GCA_036725905.1 Terriglobales bacterium | reverse complement strand
GGCATGAATGGGAGTTCGTCGTAACCGATGCATACCACACGATCGTTCTCGATTTTGGCGGCAATGCGATCGGGCCCTCCTATATTGCGCCAAACTAACGGGGCAATCTCGCGCCATTTCTTCGGCTCACCATTGAGCCCTTTGAGATCGGGCACCGAAATGCTCCCGTTTTCTGTGGCCAACACTCGCGTCTGGCCGAGAAGATTAAGCGCCGCAAGAAAGCTCTCGTGGGGCCGGCGGCTTGAGATATAGCGGCCGGTAATCAAGTGCGCATTCGCCGCCGCAGTTTTTGGGTCAACTGAACCTTCTGGCAGCGGAGCGGGAAAGTAGCGGTCGCTAAATTCGCGGAAGAATCCCGTCCTTATCTGTTCAGCGGCGCCGTCTTTTCCGAGGCTGTTTAAGGAAACGAATACGCCAACGCCGTCGTCAATGAATAGATTGAGCTCACTATGGAACCATTGCAGATCGCCGCCGTGAGTAATGACGCGATGGCCATTGAGGTTATTTTCATAAAACCCGAGCAGCATCCGGTTGAGAGGTGGGAGGAATTCCCACGCCGTCGTGTGCATTCGCACAGCTGTAGCCTCCTCTAGAATGCGGGACGCACCGAACGCACCATTTTGCAGATGGGCGATCATGAAGCGACCCATGTCACCGCCGCTGGCGGAGAGAGCGCCGTCGGGCTGAGTGGTATCGATCTCAAATGGCTTGGGATCACCTGAGGCTAGGGGATAACCCTTCGACATCCATGGTGCCAACATGTCAGGTAGTGGCTGTCGGAATGTTGCGAACTTCATACCGAGCGGGGCGAAGATGTGCCGCTCGATGTAAGCTTCGAATGGTTCGCCAGAGACACGCTGAACGATGTAGCCCGCAAGGTCGGCGCCATAATTGGAGTATGCCGGAATGCTTCCAGGAGCAGTCACACGCGGAGGCATCCAGCGCTTGAGTTCTTCTCGCAGCGGATGCAGCTCGCGAGGATCATAGATGAGCAGCAAACCTCCTACCTCATCGAAGCCCGCGCCGTGAGTCATGAGATTGTGCAAAGTGACAGGTGCGCCTTGGCGAGGAGGGATCTTGAAATCGAGATAGGTGTTAATGTCCGCATCGAGGTCGAGTTTGCCCTGCTCGACCAACTGCATCACAGCCGTCCAGGTAAACAGTTTGGACACCGACCCTGGTCGGAACAGGGTACGTTCGGGGTCGACCGGCTTGCGCTCGCCTACATCAGAATACCCATAACCCTTCTGTAGTAGAACCGCGCCATCCTTTACCACGACAACCACCGCTCCAGCGACATCTCCCCTCTGTAATGCATATGGAAAGAAGCCATCGAGCCATGCCTCGGCATCAGTCTTCGTCAATGCGTGGGTGGCCGGTCCCGGCACGCGCTCGGGCGTCTGCGTTTTCGTTTCGGGCGCCTTTGGAGCAATGGTGGGTAGCGGCGGCGCGATTACAGGTTCCTGCTGGCCTAAGCAGAACGGCGCCATCGCCAACACAACTGAAGTCCAGGTGAAACAAGCAATTCGGCGGTACAGCCGCGGCGCAAAGCGTCCCATGTCGCGGATGTCTTGATTGCGACCAAGCCAGCCTGACCGGAGAATTGTGAACCTCACGTCATTCAGTGCCGTGCGCACGCTGCCGAGGCATAAGCTGCCGGATCAGTAGTTGGCGCTGTAACCTATCAGGTGAAAGATGAGTGCGACGTAGAGCACGATCAGAAACGCAAGCGCCAGCACCACGCTCCAAACTTTTGCCACCCATCGCCGTTTGCTGCATAGCACCAACCACGCATTCCATAGCCCAACGGCCGTCGCACCGATAAACACAAGACCCGAGAGCAAACGTAGCAAAATCAGAGGTCCATCCATTCGCGGCCCGATCCAGTCAAGATTCGTCTCTATCAGCTGAGCCAGGAAGACCCAGGCCAGCATCACGGCCACCACAAGAAGCGCTGCGATCCGGACCAGCCGATGCGCTCTGGCGTCCGTGCCCGTGAGCTCGTATTTGACGCCATATCGCCGCCGCACAAGGGCGGAAATCGGCCAGGCAAGCGTGGTCAAGGCGAGCGCTACTAACCCGGCAATCCAGAGCGGCAGCAACCATCCCGATGACCACCACCAAGGCACCGGCTCGAAGAGCATGAACGGATATTCATCGTAGCCGAAACGCACCACGCGACCGTTCTCTACCTTTGCCGCCAGGCGGTCGCCGCCCGCTGCGTTGCGCCAGACGAAGGGCGCGATCTCGCGCCATTTTTTTGGCTGCTCGTCCGTGCCCTTCAGTTCGTTGACCGTGATGGTGCCGTCATTGTTGGCCGACACCTGGATTTCGCCCAGCAAATTGAGGAGCGAGAGAAAAGTGGTATGCGTGCGGCGAGTGAAAGTGTAGCGACCAGCCATGAGCTGCGCATGCTCTTTGGCGGTCTTCGCGTCCACAGAGCCTTCCGGGAGCGGAGCGGGAAAGTAGCGGTCGCTGAATTCCTTGAAGAGCGTCGTGCGGATCGGTCCCGCGGCACCGTCTTTACCGAGGCTGTTAACGGAGATGTACAAGCCCACGCCGTCGTCGGGCAAAAGATTGAGCTCAGTGTGAAAGTATGTGGTATCGCCCCCATGGGTGATGACGCGATGACCGTTGATGTTGTTTTCGTAGAATCCGAGCAGCATCCGGTTGAGCGGCGGGATCACAGTTGCAGCGGTGCCGTGCATTTCCACAGCAGTGGATTCCTGTAAAATTCGGCCCGAGCCGAACGCGCCGTTTTGCAGATGCGCAATCATGAACGGCGCCATAGCGGTGCCGCTAATAGAGAGCGAGCCTGCCGGCGGAAGCGTCACCAGTTCAAACGGCTGCGGCTCGCCCGAGGCAACCTTGTAACCCTTCGACATGTCGGCCTGGAAACGCTCCGGCAACGGCTGTCGAAATGTTGCCTGGGTCATACTCAGAGGAGCGAAAATTTTCTGCTCGATATAATCGTCGAATGACATTCCCGACACGCGCTGCACGATGTAGCCTGCGAGCCCTGCTCCGTAATTGGAATAAGCAGGCGTGCTGCCTGCGTCTGTCACGCGGGGCGGGATCCAGTGTTTCAGCCCCGCCTCCAGCGTTGGCAGGTCTTTCGGATCGGCAATAATCAACGCGCGAATCGCTTCATCGAAGCCGGGCGTGTGGGTCATGAGATTGCGCAAGGTGATGGGTTTGCCGTTGCGCGGCGGAATCTTGAAATCCAGATAGCCGTTGATGTCTGCGTCGAGGTCGAGCTTGCCCTGCTCGACCAGCTGCATCACCGCCGTCCAGGTGAACAGCTTGGAAACGGATCCGGCCCGGAAAAGAGTGCGCTCGGGATCGACCGGTTTGCGGGCCGCGACGTCGGCGTAACCGTAACCTTTCGCCAGCAACACCTGTCCATCCTTAACTACGACCACAACTGCGCCGGCCACATCGCCCCGCTGCAAGGCATAAGGTGTGAATCCATCGAGCCAGGCCTCGACGTCAGCTTTGGTTAGCGGGTGAGCCCCGCTCGGCGGTACCTCCGGAGTTTGTGCTCCTGTCTCAGGCGCGCCGGTTGGAGGAACCGTCTTCGGAGGCGCGATGCTGGGGACTTGGGCAGGAGCGAGTGTCGTCAGCATGAGAATAATCGCCATGGTCAGGGCGATAGAGATCGGGCGAATAATCATCTGGATCCTTTCCGTTGAAGAAAAATAGCGTTTGTCCTAATCAGGCCAGTAGGCCTCTATTTAGAGAAAGTGTCAAGCGCAGAACATTATCCGAGACCGAGGCGGCCGCAGAAGGACACCTTGCCGCGCGCCCTTCTTTGACAAGATTTAGCCGTGCGCGGATGCTGCACTTCAAAGAGAAAGTGACTGGCTTTTCAGCGGAGAAATGAAACCCAAAACTCACACCATTGGCCCGCGCTTGCGCTCACTTCGCGTTCGCAAAGGGTGGACCCTGAAGCAGATGAGCCAACGTTGCGGAATTCCGCTCTCGACCCTGGCCAAGGTAGAACATGACCGTCTTACTCTAACGTATGATAAGCTACTTCAGGTCAGCCAACGCCTGAAGATCCCGATCTCCGAGCTTTTTGCTGAACCCGAAAGCGAAAGCGAGCCTGCCGTCACCGCCCGGCGCAGCATTGGACGCCTCTCGGATGCGGTGCGGGTAAAGACGCGCAATTACGACTACCATTATCTCTGTCCGGAACTGCGCCGAAAACGCATGATTCCGGTGCTGGCGCGGTTGCGAGTCAAAAGCCTTGAGGAATTTGGGGATCTCGTCCGCCATTCCGGGGAAGAATATACTTACGTTCTGGAGGGTCGGGTAGTGTTGCATACCGAATTCTACGATCCGATGACGCTTGAAGTCGGTGAATCGGTTTATATCGACTCCAATATGGGACACGCCTACCTTGCTGGCGAAGGTTGCCGGGAAGCTGTCGTTCTCTGTTTGTGTTCCAGCAGTGAAGAATCTCTCATGGAATCGCTTCTAAACCTGCACGGGCCGAATGATTCCCGCGCCCCT
>DAIMDJ010000264.1:0-4520 GCA_036725905.1 Terriglobales bacterium | reverse complement strand
CATCCCAGCCAAAATCGGGGCTTAGTGCTGCCAAATCTCTTTCGCTCATCTTGTGATAGACCTTGTTGGGATCGCGGCGGCTTACGCGATCTAACGCCCCCTTGGCCAGATTAGTCTCTATGTCCATTACGGTCTTGGCTTCCGCTACGGCTTTTTGAGTGGGGTCGCCAAGCAGTTCGAACATTTTTTGTACATGCTCGACATATTGCTTGCGCAACTCCACCGATTTTGGATCGTCCTTCAGGTAGTAATCGCGATCAGGAAGAGACATCCCACCCTGGTCGGCTTCCGCGATCACCTGGGTGGCATCTTTAAAATCCTGATCAGAGCTGAAGCTGAACAGTGCGCCAACTCCCTCGCGGTGTAAATGAGTTACTTTTTCCGCCAGGTCTTGTTTGGATTGAAGTGCATCGATGGCCTTGAATTCATCTTGCAGCGGACGCGTGCCGGCGCTCTCAATAGCACTTTCGTCCATGCAGGATTGATAGTAGTCGCCGATTTTCTGTTCAACGACGCTTCGCCCGGGAGCACCCGGCGCAGACTTCTCCAGAATGTTGCGGATAATCGCCTCGCCGCGCTCTTCCAGTTCATCGAAGCGGCCCCACTCGGAACGGTCCGCGGGGATCGGATTCTGTGCCTTCCATTTGCCGCATGCGTAGGCGTAAAAATCTGTACAGGGGTCGATGTTTTTGTCGAGCATGTCAGCACTGAAGCGCACATTGCCACCCTGCGCCTTCTCGGCGGACGGCGCCGCCTGCGCCAGGCTCAAGCATGCGACGCATACTACAAAACTGGTGGTCTTTAGAATTCGCATAGCACCTCGCACAAAATGTCCGGAGATAATAGATGAGGCCACGGTAAGGCAGGGCCGAAAATGAGATACGCGGCTGTGGAGAGACAAGTTCCCCAATCCGCAGCAAGCCGATTAGACGCCCAGAAACTGAAAAGATTATCCGAATGTGGCAGGCTGGCGCGCGCGCACCATCAGCAGCGAACGCAGCGACACAAAGCTCAGAAAATCTTAAGGTGAATCGTCAGATACTTTTTCGGATTCTCCCGAATCGCCTTAATCAGCCCACGGGTCTCCTGAAGCAACTGATTGGTGTTGTCATACATGGTGGGATCGCGCAGAAATCTGCCGGCCGAGCCTTCGCCCGCCTCCAGCCGGTCGGTTATGGATGAAAGTTTATCCATGGTGTTCTGCAGCTTGGCCGCAAACTGCTCGTCTTTGGCGAGCTTGCCCAGCGCGCCCTTACCCGCATTCACGTCGTCGGTGAGTTTCTTCACATTGGCAATTGTGTCGTTGGCGTTGTCATAAAGCGCAGAATCTTTCAGGAATTTGCCAGCGGTGCCTTTTCCTGCGTTTAAGTCGTCGATCATGGCATTCAGTTTATCGACGGTACTATTTGCCTTCTGATAAAGCTCATCATCGGAGACCAACTTGCCCAAGGTACCGTTGCCCTCGGTAACTTCATTCACCAGCTTTTGGAACTGGATCACGGTAGCATTCAGCCGGTTGTATAGCAGAGGATCGTAAATGAGTTTACCTATCGAACCTTCCCCGCTTTCCACGAAGGCCACGATGCGGTCGAGGCGCTTCAGCAGCGCGTCCATATTTTGCAATGTGCTCTGACTGGCGCGAACCACATCCTGAAGCTCCGGATGCTCGCGAGTGGGCAGAGTATCTCCATCCGCAGCTTCCGGACCCTTGGCGGTTGAGCTATCGATATCGATGTAGGTTGATCCCAGAACGCCTGCTGTTTCGAGCGAGGTCACTGAGTCTTTGCGCAAACTCTGGTGATATCGCGTATTCACCTTCATGGTGACTTGGACAGGAGTCAGCCTTCTGGTTGGATCAGAGACCACGCGAACGTTAACTACATTGCCGATATCGACTCCGCTGAGCCGGACCGGCGCGCCCTCCTGCAAACCACCAGCATTATCGTAGTAGGCCTTCAGCTTGATCTTGTGGGTAAATATGCCGCCTGTGCCACTCATGAGGAAAATCAAAACGGCGAGCGTGACGCTCGCCACCAGCACCGTAACCCCGACCTTCAGTTGAGACCACTTCAACTGCTTCTGGCTAGGCACATCTTCCCCCGAGCAAGATCATCGCTGCCCATCCTTTGCGCCGCCCGCAAGTGCCCATTTTTTCTGAATCATAGCAGACTGCAGAACATGGTTCATGCGCGGCTGGGGTGGAGGGTTCTAATAAGGAAACAGGCCGTCAGATAAGCGGCAGCACCACAGGCCAGCGTTGCATTGAGCCCGAACTGGATGGCGATAACCATGGCCAGCACCGAGCCAAGCACGCTGGAGGCGGCATTCATGGCCCAGGCCCACTCCACGGCGTTCTCATCGGCCGCCTGCCCAGGGAGTGATGGCTTGCTGGAAAAAGCTCGCAGCCCGGTGGGAAATGGCATACCCATGGCGAATCCAAGCGGCACCAAAAGCACGCCGCTGACGATAACCTTTGCCGCGAACGGTAAGCCTACTAGGGCATTTAACAGCGCCGGAAGAATAAACACGTAGAGGAGCAGCGCGGATGCGATCAGCAAAATTGGCAGCCACACGCGCCGCGTTTCTACCAACCAGGTACGCGAAATCAGGCTACCTGCTCCGCTTGATAGCAGCAGAAGGAACACGACAACCGTGAGCGCGTATGTAGGATGCCCAAGGAATAATACAAACCGCTGAATGAAGGCGATCTCAACCAGAATGTATCCGAGCCCCACTGCGATGAAGTAGAACAACTGCAGCGGTTGTTGTGGCTTCGATCGCGCCCGCACGGCCAAAGGAATCACCAGAAATGCGAGCACCGCGAGCAGGGAAATGATCAATACCGTTCCGAGCACGGCCACTCCCAGATTAACCTTCCAGTCGATCCCTTGCTCAAGCGTGTCAGCGTGAAGAAGCTGCCGCATTTTGAGCGTGAAGAAAAAGAATGGCGCATTGTCGGTGACAGGTGAAACCTCGTAAGGGTACCGTTCTGCGAATGTGCGCGGATTGTTGAGCTGAATAAGATCTGCAAATGAATCTGAGCTGGGGTGGTACTCGGGCAAGCCGGGAGGCCCGAGAATCAGATCCCGATCGACAGCAGAATAGAGCAGGTCGAGCGCAGGGTAGGCTTGCAAGTGCTTCTTTACCTTGCCTTGTTCGGAGATGGTGAAGGGAGTCCGCTTGGCCAATACGAGTACGGGGATGCCGTCTTCGTCCAGGTCTCCTTCGGAAACCACGATGAAATTGTCTTTTGTGTCCGCCACGCCCATTTCATGCAAGGCTTGCATAGCGACCGAAACCACGCGCAGCGCCTCGTGTGGCTGCGCGAATTCCCAGCGTGTGATGGCGATCATGCCATCGGGCTTCAAGTGTTCGAAATATTCGCGGAAGGCCTCAACTGTATAAAGGTTGTTTTCGCTTAAAGCGAATGCCCCTGCGGCAGTCGAAGCCCAGGTGTCCACTAACGTCATCTGCACCACATCAAAAAGCTGCTTGGAATTGCGGATAAAGGAGCGTCCATCGGTGACGTGAATGTGTACATCAGGCCGCTCGTAAAGATGCTGGGCGTAATCCGCGTAGCGGCCGCGCATGATGGTGTTGGCGATGATGGGATTGATTTCAATCCCGGTAACGCTCTGACTCCCATTCGCCACCGCGCGAAGCACATCTACACCGCCGCCGGGGCCAATGATGGCATAGTCCCCGTGTGGCCGGAGCACGTTCACCACTGCCGGTGGCGCGGACATTAAATTTTTCTCCCACTCCGTTCCTTGCCATTGCGTCAGGTCGGCATTCATGATGTAAGTGGAGGCGTCCGCGTCGATAACGATGGCTTTGGTGTCACCCTGCCTATCGACCTCCACACGAGAAATCGCATTCCAGCGGGCGAACTCAACCCAGGAGGGATCGCGCAGCTCACCCTTCGCGTAGACAATGTCTATCAGCTTTCCCGAGTGGTTGGCGCTAATGAGCAGGAGTATCGCGCCTGCGAGTACTAAAGTGGCTTTCCTGGCGAAGACAGAATTCGCCCAAACGGCCCCAGCAATGCTGGCGATGGCAGCAGCAAACAAAATCGTATTCGGCCCGCCAATCCAGTTGAGCAGCGGAACAATTCCAATGCAGGCCAGCGCGCCTCCAGCAAGGTCTGCGCCATAAAGGCGGGGAATGTGTCTCGACTCGCGGGCAAACAGAGTGGAAAATTGCAGTCCAGTTATGAAGAACGGCATTGCAGAAGCCAGATAAATTTCCGTCAAATTAAGAAAGTTGGCGCCAGTTAATTTCAGTGAAACCGGTACATGCAACACGACCTCGAGCACAACGGGGATGAGCACAGCATTCAGGGCCGACAACCGGGCAAGGAGCGTGCGGGTTTCCAGGCGCGCCAGTCTGGCTTTCGCAAGATACGCGCATACTCCCCCTGCGCCCAACCCAAGCAGCGCAATCGAGATCGCCAGGAACGCAAAATGATAAAAAAGAACCACTGAGAACAAGCGGGTGAGTGCCAACTCCAGAAGCAGCGC
>DAIMDJ010000263.1:0-4524 GCA_036725905.1 Terriglobales bacterium | reverse complement strand
TGACACTCCAACCCGGTCATGCGGGCGGTTACCTTAGCACGCCGCGCTTGTTTTGACTAGCGCGGCCTGTGGCCGCAACCAAGCTTGAGGATTCGGCTGGCCGCGCGCGGTCAGCCGTCAGCGCTCAGCCTAGCTTTCAGCGTTCAGCTTCTGCACCAACACGGTGAGCATGCGTTTGATTTCGATGGTCTGTTGAGACAGTTGTTCGTAGTCGTTGAGCTGGCTCAGTTTCAGATCTCGAGCCAGTAGGAGTTGATACTCCAATTCACTGGCGGAGCCTCTTGCGATAATGCAGAAGCGAGACAATTCGGGATCTCCGTCTCGGCCACAGCCTTCAGCGATATTGGATGGGTCGATGCTGCGGCCCGGCGAATCTGGGACACCAGGCCATAGGTTTCATCGCGGGGAAATGAGGCGGTGACCTGATAGAGCGCCAGCCCCAACTGATGAGCTTTCTCCCATACCTGCAGTTTTCGAAAGTCTTTCATTGCGGCCTCATCCTTGTTGAATCATTGGAAGCCGGTAACGGGCACAACCGTGTGAGGAGGGTTGCGACAATGAAGGAATTCATCCGTAAGTATGAAGATCGGATTCACGGCGCGCTCTCTTGTTTCGACCGCATGTTATTTCGCGGCTACCTCCCGATCATGTCAGGTTGGGCGATGGCTGGATTCCTTGACCGTCTGCATCAGGATTTCAGCAGCCTCAAGCCATTCTTGCTCGAAAACTCCGAACGGGTGAAGAACCATGCGATCGCGCTGGCCCAAAAACACGGACGACCGTTCCGCTACCTCGCATCCAACATTAAGAAGGAGGAGGCTGCACGAGAACTCGCCCAGGGTGACGGAATCCAGCACGGTCTGGTGTGTATTTTCTCGATTCTTGAACCATGCCGCACCTTTTCGTTCTTGTTCAAGAAAGAACGCCCGAATCAGCGTCCTTTCGTTAAATCCGCACGGCGGAAGTGTTTGCACTTGTACTTCTACTTCATGGATCGTCACTTCGGCTTGATCCATGTACGTATTCAAACCTGGTTTCCCATGCCCATCCAGGTCTATTTGAACGGCCACGAATGGCTGGCGCGGAAGCTGGAGGCGAATGGTGTTCGCTTCACCAAACACGATAATGCCTTTCTCTGGATTGAGGATATGGTTCGAGCGCAGAAGTTCTCCGATCGATTCGCGAATTTGAACTGGCCCAAGATTCTCAGCAAGTATGCCAAGCTGGTCACTCCGCAAATGCAGGATATTCTTCAGGACTGTTCCCACTACTGGGTGACCGCCCAAAGCGAACTCTCAACCGATATTCTCTTTAGAAGCCGACAAGGCCTTTCGGAACTTTATCCGGAACTCCTGAGCCATGGCACATTGTGCTTTGGCGCCAAGGAAGTCATGACCTTTCTTGGACGCAAGCTGCGCGGCAATTTCGAAGGAGAGATCGTCTCCGATCTCTCCGACTTCGCCGGCCGTATGCCGGGATGCCGAATCAAGCATCGTGTCAAAGAGAACTGGATCAAGATGTACGACAAGTCCGGTCTCGTTCTTCGGGTCGAAACCGTGATCAACAATCCCGAGGAATTCAAAGTTCGAAAGAAGGTCATCCGCAAGGGCAAAAGCAAAGTCGAATGGGTGACCATGCGGAAAGGAGTCGCCTATCTGTTCCGCTACCAACAAGTCTCGTTCCAGGCGAACTCCCGTTATCTGGAAGCGCTGGCAGTCGTCGACGATCCAACGAAAGCGAAACACGATTTGGACCGGATGACGACTCGGAAACAGGATACGGCAGGCCGTGGCTGTTCTGGCTTCAATCCTCTCGCTCGCCCTGACGCCGAGTTGTTCCAGACTGTGATGGACGGTGATCACTGCCTGCGCGGCTTTACCAACAAGGATATCCGCGCACGGCTCGCCTCAACCCCCCATTTGCGGAACTGTGGAAACGAACCCAAAAAGGCTAGCGCCAAAATCAGTCGCATCCTTCGCCGCTTCCGCACTCACGGTCTGATCGCCAAAATCCCACGCACTCGCCGCTGGCGTGTCACCATTTACGGCCGCCGCGTCATGGGCAAAGCCCTCTACCTGCGGCATCATGACTTTCCTCGGCTGTATTCCCGACCTGCCGCTTAATCTTAGTTGCAGGCGTTTTCAGAAATCTTCTTCGCATTTCACAAAGAAGACACGGGGAAAGGGTCTAGGCTTTTTCGGAGACTGCGCTCCGAAAAAGTGGCCCTTCGGGCAGATTGGTCCACGCGCAGTCTCCGAAAAAGCGCGGTCAGCTATCAGCCGTCAGCCATCAGCTAGCGATCAGCATTCAGCGTAGATAGTGCTTGCATCATTTCATTCCGCTTTGAAGGGGACCTGAGCTGACTGTGGCAAGTCCGTCAATGAGTGCATGAGCGGTATCGACAACTTCACGAGCTATCACGAGGAACTGCTGGAGGGACATTACGACTGCGTGGACCGGATCGTGGTGAATGCATATTTTGAATATGCGCAGAGCGCCGGTGGTTTTCGTAGTTGGTGGCGGGCATTGATGGGTTCGGATGAGACCTTGGATCGCGCGCATCTGGAACGGATGGCGGGGCGGTTCAAACGTCGATTGGAGGCCTACGCGAAAAAAAACAAGATTCCATTTCTGTTGTGCGAGGCTGGAGAACGGAAACACGAAAAGGCCGAGCCCTATGTTCCTCAGGACTCGGGTTTCAAAGGAGTGTTTTTGATCCTGGTGGGGCGCGCGCCAGCGCCGGTGTGGGAAGTTGAACGCAACCACAAGAATCAGATCACGAATTTGTACCGCAAGAAGAAATGGCCTTACGTCAATCATTACCATATTCACCTGATGGATCCCGAGTGGGGGCATGTCACGATTCGGATATGTGGCTATCCTCCTTTTGGGGCGCAGGTGATTGCCAACGGTCACGAATGGGTCGAACGCCAAGCTCGTAAACGGAGCTTGCCTGTAAAGAAGGAGGGCAACTGTTTTACGGGCGGGGCCGATTTCCAGGCCTTGAATCAGATCGCAAAGACCTTGCGTGCAACGCACGCTGTAGGGCGGCTGACCAAGGTTTGTGACCGTTGGCTCTATTCCGCGTGTTTGTGTTTTGCGCTGGACTCGGATGAGCAGCAGCGCACAAATTTCCAGTATCAGTATTCGTTTTATCAACTGGAAAACAGCCGCAACCTGCTGTTCAAGCGCGGAACGACGCTGGACGAGGTGTATCAAAAGCTGCTGGACCGGACGCGCCGTGCGCTGGATGTGAAAACCCTCACGACCATCTTTGGCCGGAAGAATCGTCCGCACAATCATACCAAGCGGGGATCGCTGTGCCGGCTGGAAAAAGGGATCGAAAGACCTGCTTATAATCTGACGGTGTTCAAGATCCACTTCGGAAAACTGACCCTGAAGATCTATGACAAAGGCGATCGGGTCTTGCGGGTGGAGATCGTGGCGCACAACGTGAAAGACCTCCGATGTGGAGCACTGGTGGAAAAATGGCCGCGGTTGCTGAAAACCATGGAGCAGTATCTCAACAATTTTCTCAATATTGTCCAGGCGGCTCACGTGTCGTTTTTGGATCAGGGAACCTTCGATACTCTGGCGGCGCCGACTCAGCGGGGAAACCGCCGGCAGGCCGGAGTCGATTTCAACAAAGTCCGCATGCGCCGGGTTGCGGCGGCAGTCGTCGCTCTGGCTCCCCAACCCATCGGTTTTACAGTCTCCGATCTGGCCCGGAAAGTGTCGGCAATCGCCGGACCTGAACTCGAAGCCTACAACTCCAGGCGCGCGGCTTACGATTTATCAAAAGTCCGTGGCAAAGGTCTGGTGGAACGTATCGGCAAGTCCCGCCGTTACCGTACCACGTCCGACGGTGTCGGAAAGTTGGGGGGCTACACCATTCTTCGCGATCAAGTCATCAAGCCCCTGATGGCTGGCGTCGTTCGCCGACAAGGGCGGCCACCCAAGACCATTCATCCTGTCGATCAGCACTATCAGAACTTGCGTGTGGAACTCTACAAGACGTTCGAAACCTTGGGACTCGCTGTCGCATGAAGCGTTCGATTGCAAACGACAACATGTTGGTTTGAAGAAATCCTTAAGGGGCTATCCTCTGACCAGCGACGCCGTCCTCCTCGCGGACCACTCCCATAAAAACGTGGTCACTGTTGATGTGGCGATGAAACAACCTTTCTGCTTCCTCCGCTGCATAAACAAGAATCCGTTTGCAATAGAGTGAAAGCGGAATCTCGATTGATGCGGATACAGGGCGTAGCCTCAAAAGAAGTCTGAGCAGGCGGGGTGGTTCCGCAGTCCTTTCGGTTAAGCGGCCTTCTATCTCGGCGCGGATGTCCTGAGCCGTCTTGGACGGGAGGAATCGCCCGATCACGTCGGGATCTTCGTGCAGGATGCCAAGAAGTAGGTCCTCGGTCTCTATGGTTTGGCTGCCGTACTTCGCCGCTGATTGGCGGGCGAAATAGATACAGCGCCGTGCTCTCTCCGTGTAGCGTTCAAACATTATCCTTGGATTGT